>CABQAA010000291.1 GCA_902461995.1 uncultured Oscillospiraceae bacterium
CCTCAAAACATTCACAATTCCTTGTTTATTTTCATGGGGAATTCTGGTATACTATGAATAGGAACTCTTCCCGCGGGAGGAGTGTCCGGACCCATGAAAACGGATAGGAGTGAATCGTATGAAGGTAAAGATTACCGGCAGGAAATGCACGCTTCGCCCGTCCTTTACAGAGCGCACGGAAACCAAGCTTTCCAAAATGGATAAGTTCTTTGAATCCGATGCCAAGGCCGACGTGACCGTGACCAGTGAACGCAGCCTGATGCGGGTGGAGATTACCATCCGCTACAACGGCATGGTGTTCCGCGCCGAGGATGCCGCGGAGGATCCGAACGAGGCGGTGGACCGTTTGATGGATGTGCTGCTGCGGCAGATTCGGAAGAATAAAACGCGGCTGGAAAAACGGCTGCGGGTTCATGCGTTTGACGATGTGCCTGCGGATGGTCCGGAAGGATACGAAGACGAGTTCCATGTGGTCCGGTCCAAATCCTTCCCGGTCAAACCGCTGGATGTTGAGGAAGCTATTTTGCAGATGAATTTGATCGGGCATCAGTTTTATATGTTCCGCAACGGGGAGACCGGCGAAATCAATGTGGTATATCGCCGCAGAGACGGAGATTACGGGCTTCTCGAACCCGATGCGGAATAATGTTTGGACGATAGAGCGGACGGCCGCGGCGGCGCGGCCGTCCCTTTTTGAGAAGAGGCACCGGGATGTGCCAACCACATGCAGCGGCATGCGGTTTAGAAAGGATCGGTATCGGGATGGAAAAATGGGAATTCGCAGCCCCCTGCCTGTTTGGCATCGAGGGGATTTTGGGGGATGAGCTCAAACGGATGCAGGCGGAAAACGTCCGCGTGCAGAACGGCCGGGTGCTTTTTTCGGGCGGGCCAGAGATGCTGGCCCGGACCAATATCGGTTCACGGTACGCAGAACGGATCCAGATTCACCTGGGCAGTTTCGCTGCCTGCACGTTTGAAGAGCTGTTCCAGGGGGTGCGCGCCCTGCCGTGGGAAAACTGGATCGGGAAGAAAGACGCATTCCCGGTCAAGGGCTGGTCGCTGAGTTCCGCGCTGCACAGTGTGCCCGACTGCCAGTCCATCATCAAGAAGGCCATTGTGGAACGGCTGAAAAGCGTTTATGGCCTGTCTTGGTTTGAGGAAAGCGCTCAGACGCTCCAGGTGCAGTTCACCCTGCTCAAGGATGAGGCGACGCTTCTGCTCGACACCACCGGCCCCGGCCTGCACAAACGGGGCTACCGCCAGAACGCCGGCGGCGCGCCCATCAAGGAAACCCTGGCCGCCGCGATCGTGGATCTCACCCGCGCCAGGCTGGCCGATCAGGTGATCGATCCCTGTTGCGGGTCGGGTACGCTGCTCATCGAGGCGGCGCTCGCGGCCAAACGGATCGCGCCGGGCGTCCGGCGTCGGTTTTCCGCCATGCAGTGGGGCGCGGTGCCGGCCCGTGTTTGGGAAGAGGAACGCCGCGCGGCCAGGGAGCAGGTGCTCACGGACAAGGCCTTTGCTGCTGTCGGCGGGGACATCGACCCCGAGGCGGTCCGGCTGACGTTGGAAAACGCGGAAAAGGCCGGGGTGGGGGAGTGTGTCCGGGCCTCTGTCCGAGATCTGCGCGCCTTTGTCCCGCAGGGGGAGAGCGGCGTAGTGCTCTGCAATCCGCCTTATGGCGAGCGGCTGCTCGACGTGCAGGCGGCGGAAGGTCTCTACCGCCTGATGGGGCAGGTGTTCCAGCCGAAAAAGGGATGGACGTATGCCGTTATCAGTCCTCACGAGGAGTTTGAAACCCTGTTCGGACGGAAGGCCGACAAGCGCCGTAAGCTCTATAACGGCATGCTCAAATGCCAGCTGTATATCTATTACCGCGCCTGATTGGAAAATGCGTGTATCACAGCCGCGGGAAAGCGGCAAAGGGGTCGGAATCATGAAGGCAAAACCGGATGAAATAGGATCGCTATTCACCAGAAAAGACCTGACCAAACTGATACTGCCTCTCATTGTGGAGCAGTTCCTCGCCGTGGCCGTCGGCATGGCCGACTCGGTGATGGTCTCGGTGGTGGGGGAGGCAGCGGTGTCGGGCGTGTCCCTCGTGGATATGCTCAACGTCCTGCTCATCAATTTGATGGCGGCGCTCGCCACCGGCGGCGCGGTGGTGACGGCCCAGATGCTCGGGGCCAGGGACAGGGACGGCGCACGGGAGTCGGTGAGGCAGCTGCTGATCGTATCGCTGGCGCTGTCGGTGCTGCTCATGGTGGTGGTCCTGTTCTGTCAGCGGCCCATGCTTCGGCTGGTGTTCGGCAAAATCGACGACGACGTGATGCAGAGCGCCTTGACCTATTTCTCCATTTCCGCGATATCTTATCCCTTTATCGCGGTGTATAACGCCTGCGCCGCCCTGTTCCGCTCGATGGGGGATTCCCGCACCTCGATGAAGATTGCGGTCGGGATGAACATCCTGAATGTTGCCGGCAACGCGGTGCTGATATACGGTTTTCATATGGGGGTCGCGGGCGTGGCACTGCCGTCCCTGATCTCCCGGGCGCTGGCCGCCGTGGCGCTGCTGATCCTGCTGGCCAATCCCACCCGGGAGATTTTCCTCGACTGGCGGGCCAAATGGCGGATCCGCTGGACTCTCATCCGCAAAATTCTACATATCGGCGTCCCGAACGGGTTGGAAAACAGCCTGTTTCAGTTGGGCCGGATTCTGGTGCTGAGTATCATCACCACTTTCGGCACCATCCAGATCACCGCCAACGCCGTGGCGAACAACCTGTGTGCCCTCGGCTGCATTCCCGGCCAGGCGATCGGCCTCGCCATGATTACGGTGGTGGGGCAATGCGTCGGGGCCGGAGATATTCTGCAGGCCCGCCGGTATACGAAAAAGCTGCTCGGCACCACCTATCTGGTCGCCGGTGTGCTCAACGTGGTCATCTTGGTGTCCCTGCCGCTGCTGCTGCGGCTCTATAACATCTCAGATGCCACATCCGAACTCGCGGCTGTCCTGGTCTTCATTCATGCGGGCTCGGGTCTCCTGCTCTGGCCGGCGTCCTTCACCCTGCCGAACGCCCTGCGGGCCGCGAGCGACGTGCGCTATACCATGGTGGTGTCCATCGCCTCGATGGCCGTATTCCGTATCGTGCTCAGCTATATTCTCGCGTTCGGGCTGAACATGGGTGCCGTCGGCGTCTGGTGTGCCATGATCGTGGATTGGCTTTGCCGTGTGATCTGTTTCGTGCTGCGTTTTCGTAGCCACGCGTGGGAGCGAAAGGCCGGATTCCGTCCCCCGGAGCCAGAGGAGTCCGAGCCCTGTCCGGCTGAATTGTAAAAAAATTATGA
>CABQAA010000292.1 GCA_902461995.1 uncultured Oscillospiraceae bacterium
CCGGTGTGGTCGGCTGCCGGATCATCGATTCCCCCCGCGAGCGGCTCATCGCCACCATCACGAACAGCTTTGTGCCCTGCAACGGCCGGTTTCCCACCCTCATCGCCATCATCACCATGTTTTTTATCGGCACGAGCGCAGGCTTCGGCACCTCGCTGCTCTCGGCCGTGCTGCTGACGGCGGTGATCCTGCTGGGGATCCTGATGACCCTGCTGGTATCCCGTATCCTGTCCAAAACCATTTTGAAAGGGGTGCCGTCCTCCTTTACGCTGGAGCTGCCGCCCTATCGGCGCCCGCAGATCGGCAAGGTCATCGTCCGTTCGATTTTCGACCGCACGCTGTTTGTGCTTGGCCGGGCGGTATCGGTCGCGGCTCCGGCCGGACTGCTCATCTGGATCATGGCCAACGTGACGGTGGGGGACATGACGCTGCTGGCCCACTGTTCGGCTTTTCTCGATCCGTTTGCCCGTTTTCTCGGCATGGACGGCGTGATCCTGATGGCGTTTATTCTCGGATTCCCGGCCAATGAAGTGGTCTTCCCGATCATCATCATGGCGTATATGGCGGGCGGAACCCTGACCGATATGAGCAATCTGTCCGAGCTGCACACCCTGCTGACGGCGAACGGCTGGACACCCGTGACCGCCATTTGCACCATGCTCTTTTCTCTGATGCACTGGCCTTGTTCCACCACCTGTATGACCATCCACAAGGAAACCCAGAGCCTCAAATGGACGGCCGCCTCCTTTCTCATTCCGACGGCGGTCGGTATGGTGCTCTGTTTCCTGGTTTCCTCCGCCGCGCGGCTGATCGGCGTTGGCTGAATCCGGAAGCTGACCTGCAAAGACGGGTATATGGCTCGGCGGATTTCTCCGCAGAGCCATATGTTTTGAACGGATGGATTCCTCTACCATGAAGTCCCACTCATTTGTAATAAAACGAATTCCTTTTCCGGGTTGAACATGGGCGCCGCCGCTTGTCCGGTCTATCCAGACGCCTGTTGAAAAGAGAGGGTTTGTTGATTTGGATATTCTTATGTAGAATTTCTTTGCTTTTTGGAGAAAAAATGATATAATACATTTATTGTGTTTTTTATGAAAATTATGTAAATTCTCCGCGCATGGATCGTCCGGAAGCCGGACGGGCCGGGAGGTGTAGCCGATGAAAAAGATACTCAAGTTTTTGTTTCACCGGGTGGTGCTGGTCGCTCTGGCACTGGCTTTTCAGGCGGGTCTGCTGATCCTGATGGCGGTCCAGTTTGAGCAGTATTTCGTTTATTTTTACGCCTTTTGTGTGCTGCTCAGCCTGGCGACGGTGCTCAAAATCGTCAATGGGGACAGCAATCCGGGCTACAAGATTGCGTGGATCATTCCGGTTCTGCTGGTGCCGGTTTTCGGCGTACTGTTTTACATGATTTTGGGTGGTAAGCGGCTGAGCCGCTCTACCATGGCTAAGATGCGCAACGTCGAAGTGAAGATGCGGCAGGAGCTTCCCCCGCAGGCCGGTCTCCTCGAGGAAATCCGCGAGCAGAACGAAGATGCGGCCGTACAGGTGCAATATATTCAAAAATATGCGTATTCACCGGTATATAAGAATACCTATTCGGAATATCTTCCTATAGGGGAGATCAAATTCGAGCGCCTGAAAGAAGAGCTTTCCAAGGCCCGGCACTATATTTTCATGGAGTATTTTATCATTCAGGAAGGCGTTATGTGGGACTCCATCCTGGAAATTCTCAAGGAAAAAGTCAAGCAGGGCGTCGAAGTGCGGGTGATTTACGACGACATGGGCTGCATCATGACTCTGCCGTACCGTTACGACCGGAAGCTGGAGGCGCTCGGCATCCAGTGCTGTGTCTTTAATCCTTTTATCCCGGTTTTGACGTCCCGCCTCAACAACCGGGATCACCGCAAAATCTGCGTCATCGACGGGCATACCGGCTTTACCGGAGGCATCAATCTGGCGGACGAATACATCAACGCCTATGAAAAGCACGGGCACTGGAAAGATACGGCCGTGCTGCTGCGGGGCGAAGCGGTGTGGAACCTGACGGTTATGTTTTTGTCCATGTGGGATTATATCCACGGAATCAATGAGGATTTTGCGCCGTATAAACCCTCGGTTCATCTGACCGAACAGGTGGAGAGCGACGGGTACGTGCAGCCGTATTCGGATAATCCGCTCGATAGTGAATCGGTCGGAGAGACGGTGTATCTGAATCTCATCAACCGGGCCAAGCGGACCGTGTATATCAACACGCCCTATCTGATTCTGGACAACGAAATGGCCACGGCTCTGCGCATGGCGGCTAAATCGGGAGTGGATGTCCGGATCGTCACCCCGCATATTCCGGATAAATGGTATGTGCATGCCGTGACCCGGGCGTATTATCAGATGCTGCTTGAAAGCGGCGTGCGGATATACGAATATACCCCGGGATTTGTCCACGCCAAGACGTTTGTGGTGGACGACGAATACGCGACGGTCGGGACCGTCAACCTGGATTATCGCAGCCTGTATCTGCACTTTGAGTGCGGCGTGCTGCTCTACCGGTCGTCCAGTGTAGCAGACGTCAAAGAGGATTATCTTAAAACGCTGGAGGTCTGTCAGGCTGTGACGCTGGAGGAATGCCGCCGCGTTCCCTTGATTCGTCAGCTGGGAAGAGCGATTCTGCGGGTGTTTGCGCCTCTGATGTAAAGAATATGAAGGTTTTGTTCAAGTTGAATCGTTTTATCGGGTAGACTCATGAAAAGGCGGAATGCAAAATGAAAAAAGTACTGACGATTCTGTGTATGGTGGCTTCCCTCGGAGGGGCGGCTCTCTTTTGTGTGTGTTTTGTTGCCAGGCGGCTAAAACCGAAGAATGAACGGCATGTCCGAATCAAGGGCGCGCCGCAGACTGTGTCCAATCAACCAGAAAGAAGGGACGGCCAGCCCTGATTAGCGGCGTCCGGGATAAAGGAGAAACTGTATGGTAAACACTCAAAAACGCAAGGTCAATTTGATAGTGGACGCCCGGCCGATTCGCTCCAGAACCGAGAAGTCTTTTGCGCATGGACTGAACTTTTATAAGCTTTTCTGGATTTTTTTTGTCGGTTGTTTTCTGGGAGTGATCATCGAAACTCTCTATTGCCTCGTTACACGGCATCACTTCGAAAGCCGGCAGGGGCTGATCTATGGGCCCTTCAACCTGGTATACGGATTCGGGGCCCTGGCCATGACTCTCGGCCTCTATTGGCTCAGGGGGAAGCGGGATCTGTGGGTGTTTCTGGGCGGATTTGTCATCGGCAGTGCGTTCGAATACATATGCAGTTTCGTGCAGGAGCTTCTGTTCGGCACG
>CABQAA010000293.1 GCA_902461995.1 uncultured Oscillospiraceae bacterium
CCACATGCAGCACCGGCTTGATGCCGAGCAGAGAACCGAATACGGCGGATGTTTTGGATACACGGCCGCCCCGATGCAGATGCATCAAATCGTCCACGGTGAACCAGTGACAGAGATGGAGCTTGTTGTCCTCCAGCCACTGATAGTTGTCTTCGATGCTCATGCCGGCTTTCCGGTTTTCATCCGCATAATAGACCAGCAGTCCTTCCCCCATGGAAGCGGCCAGAGAGTCGACAACCAGGATCTTGCGGTCGGGGTATTTCGCGCGGAGTTCCTCCGCCCCCCGTGCGCAGGATTCATAAGTGCCGGACAATCCGCTTGAAAAAGCGATATGCAGCACATCCTCCCCCGCGGCCAGAAACGGCTCCACGAAATCGATGAACTCATAGGTATTCACCTGCACCGTGGAAGAGGGCTTTCCCTCCCGCAGCTGGTCATAGAATTCCTTGGAAGTCATCTTCAGGTCGGGACCTTCCCGGTATTCCTCACCGCCGATCTGAAAAGCCAGGCCGACATAGGAAATGCCGCGTTCCGTTAAAAACTCCTGGGGCAGATCCGCTGTGGAATCGGTTGTAAGACGATAGCTCATATATAGCCTCCTGCGTCAATCTCGTTTTCAACACCATGTTACATTATTTTGCCTGACATGTCAAGCCGTCTTCCGAGAAATTTCCAATTCTTAGTCTGCCCGGTAGCCGCGGCGCTATGCGAAAAGAAACGCCGCGCATCTGCGCAGCGTTTCTTGCATCATTTTACTTGTTGCGGAACCGCAGGGCGTTGCCGGAAGCCGTTATCCCGGCCGAGACCCCCCGTCTCGCGTATTCGTTATTCGGAAAGCAATCGGTGAGGGGCTGCACACGATGACCAAGATACACTCGGCTGGCCGCGTCGCCGATCGCCATCACCATCATGAAGACCCCCACCAGCTTGGGACTGAGAAGCGGATAGTCCACCATGCTGTTCATGACAAATCCGGCGGCAAAGGCCAAAAGCACGCCGCCCAGCAGATGCGTTTCCCGCGAATGCGCCATTAAATCCATACCGCGGCGCACGATCTTCCATCCCATTAGAATCATCAGGATCAGCGCGATCAAACCGCCCTCCACCAGAAGTTGGAGCACCAGATTATGGGTATGAGGGGCATCGATCCCCGACTCGAGCAGAACGCCCCAGAAGTTTTCCACCCCAGGCCCCAGACCGAAAATCGGGCTTTTGGTGAAGGTTTTCAGTGCCACTTCCCAAATGGAAAACCGCTCCGCGATGCTGAAATCCACTCCACCGATCGACAGGAAGCGGGCCATCACCGATTCCGGAATCAAAATCAGAATCGAAATAAAGGACAGCAGGAAGGGTACAATCCGTTTCGCATTGGTGATACACAGGATCAGCAGAATGACCAGGAGGCCCAGATAACTGCCCCGGGAGAACGAAAACGCGACGCCGCACACCGCCAGAAGCAGGCAAAACCGGGTCAGAAGGCGCACTCCCGTCCGCTGTCCGCCAAAGGCATAATACACGACAAAGGGAATCACCATGACCAGATATTCGCCGACAATGTTGGGGTTGGTAAACGTGGAGCTGAACCGCATCTCATTGAGATTAATGTTAATATCCATGGGGATCCAGTCCAGAACGATGTTGTCGATCCATCCCCAGAACTGATTGGCAACCGGTATATTAAACAGGCAGTTTAGGACATACTGAAGAAAGCCCACCAAGCCCACCAGCCCCGCAATGACCGAAATGCAGAACAGGGCGGTATCGAAACGGTGCCGGTTGGTCAGCACCGTGGTCAGGGCCAGATACGCAAGGAACATGACCAGCCACATTAAAAAGGTCGAAAAACTGTTGAAAGGATGCTTGGAATATAAAACGCCGAAAGCGGTATACAGCATAAAAATCAGCAGCAGTTTGCCGATGGGTCCGACCGACAGCACCCGGCCCCGCCGCTTTGCATCCATATTGGCGGTCACCACGGCGCCAATCGCCAGCAGGGGCGCGAGATATTCGGGGAACAAGGGAATGACCGCCACCATGAGCAGCGTCATCAGCCACGGCTGGCTGAGCGTTTGTTTCCAGTCTTCAAGCCGTGCTCTCATTCTCGTCCCCCTTTCTCACATTTCACAAAAACACATCTTGTTCTTTGGCACTATACCACATCTGAAGACCGGATTCAACGTTTATTACAAAGCTGTTATCATTTTTGACCATTCCAATAGGATTGCGCTGTAACGGACATGCACTTTGTATAAGGTTCTAAAATCCTAGGAAATTCCTTGAAATCTTTCCAATTTTATTGACATTCTTCACCCGTATTCGTATACTTTAGGGCAAGTTTTACACAACAGGAGGGGGATTCCGAATGAAGAAGAGAGGTTTTCGATGCCTTTCAGCCGTTTGCCTTAGTATCGCTCTCCTGCAGATGACCGGATGCCGCCGGGAGTCTCTACCGGCCAGCCGCAGCGGTTTCGCATTGGACACGGCCGTATCGGTCACGCTTTACGCGCTGTCCGGCACCGCGTCCCCCGAAACGCTTCTCGACGGCTGCTTTGAAGAGCTGACCCGGTACGAACAGCTGCTCAGCGCAGAACAGGAAGACAGCGACGTCGGCCGGCTGAATCGGGCAGGAGGACAGCCGGTCACCCTTGCCCCCCAAACGGCCGAACTGTTGGAAATCGGCCTGCAATACGGAAGGCAGACAAATGGAGCGCTGGACATCACAATCCGGCCGGTCAGCCGGCTATGGGATTTTCATGGCGGCCCGGCGCTCCCCGACCCGGACACCCTGTCGGCGGCAGCGTCTCTGGTGGACTATACCGGCCTTAAACTCGAAAACGGCACGGCAAAACTCACCGACCCCAAGGCCGCCGTGGATCTCGGTGCCATTGCCAAAGGGTTTATTGCGGACCGCCTCGCCGCCTATCTGACCGAAAACGGCGTCACCAGCGCCCTGATCGATCTGGGCGGCAACATTGTCGCCGTGGGAGACAAGCAGGGGGAGGATTGGAAAATCGGCATCCGGGATCCCAAGGATGCGTCCGCCCTGGCCGCGGTGATTCCTGTAAAAAACGCCTCGGTGGTCACCTCCGGCACCTATGAACGGGAATTCACACTGGACGGCGTGCGATATCACCATATTTTGGACCCCAAAACCGGATGGCCGGTTGAAAACGGACTGGCATCGGTAACCATCGTATCATCCCTTTCGGTGGATGGCGACGCGCTGTCCACCGCCTGTTTCGTTCTCGGAGAAGCCAAGGCGCTGTCTCTGATCGAAACCCTGCCCGGTATTGAAGCGCTGTTTATCCGCGATACGGGTGAGCTGATCGCCACCTCGGG
>CABQAA010000294.1 GCA_902461995.1 uncultured Oscillospiraceae bacterium
CGGGTGGGGTTTCAGGTGTTCGATGGCGATGCCGTGGACCCGGCCCGCCTGACTCTCGGCACCGCGCCTCTTCCTATGTCCGGAGCTGAAGCAGCGGAGATCTTTCGTGCATGCGGCTGTGAACCGGAACACGCAGATGCCCGCATGGTTGTCTTCATTGTGACTCCCTTCAACACGGAAGACGACCTTAACCGGCTGGAACAGGCGATGGAAAAGGTTGCCCGCAATCCCGATACCCGGACGGTCCCGGAGACGAGGGATCCGGAGGTTTTTGACCCGTTCCGGTTCGAGGCGCCGGTGTTCCGGATGCCCCCGCGCCAGGCCGCTCTGGCGGAATCGGAGGAAATTCCGTCCGCACAGGCGGGCGGCCGGATTGCGGCGCGGAGCATTTGCCCCTGCCCGCCTGGCGTCGCGGCGGTGGTCCCGGGAGAAGAGATCGGCCCGGAGCTGGCGGCGCGGCTGTCCGCCTGGGGGATCCCCACCGTGACGGTGATCAGAAAAACCGATTGACGGGTAGGGGAATCGCTGTGCAGGTTGTCGTGTGGGCGGACGTCGGCCGCAAGATGGGCCTCCTCGGGAAATCATGGGACGGCGGCTGATCGAGGGCACCGGGGACATCCGGCATCGGCCCCCGGTGGGGAGAATCGTGAACCGGGTCAAGTTGCCAACACGGGCAGAATGGAGAAATTCGATGGAGATTGAACGCAAATACCGCATCCCCGGGTTCCCGGGGGACGCGGAGGGCTGGCCGCTTCTGAAAGCCGCGGTGGTGCGGCAGGGCTATCTCGCCACCTCCCCGACGGTGCGGATCCGAAAGACGGAAACGGCCTATCCCGAGGCAAAAACGTCTTATATCCTCTGTTTCAAAGGGGAGGGAACTTTGGTGCGGCGGGAAATTGAGCTGCCGCTGGATCCCGACATTTTCGAGCAGCTACGGGACCTCCTGCCCGGTCCGATGATCCGGAAGGACTACCGGGTCTACGCCCTGCCCGACGGGCACCGGCTGGAATGCAGCCTGGTAGACGGCGATGAGCCGGGCGGGTTTTATTATGCTGAGGTGGAGTTTGCGTCGGTGAAAGAATCCGAAGCCTTTGTGCCGCCCGCCTTCCTGGGACCTGAGGCCACGGAGGATCCGGACTTCAGCATGAGCGAATACTGGCTGACGAAATTAGAACGGGCAAAGACAGAATGAGCCGGATAATCCCCCAGGCGGCAGCGCCCGGGGGATTTGTAATAGGTGCACCCGGCCGATGTCTATGGGGGTCTTTTGTTGGAGCGGTCTCCGTATAAAAGGGCCGCTCGCGTCAGGCGGATGTGCTTCGGGATTGGGCCGCGAATTATAGGGAATGACAAGCCGATTGACCCCTATCGGATGGGTGGACACGGCCTACAGTGGGGAAAACAAGAAGGAAACCGGTAAACAAACATATTGTGCCAGCCGGATGGCGGCATCCACACCGAGGCGGGACGGGCACTCGCCCTGTTCCAGTCTGGTGATGGTGCGCACGGACACGCCCATGATCCGGGCGAACGCAGCCTTGCTCAGCCCCGCCTGCTACCGCAGCAGGCGGACATTGGCGCAGAACACCGCGAGGCTATCATCCGCGGGTTCTTTTCTTTGCGTGGGGTTGCTAACCATTGAATATCCTCCTTCCGGTCAGTGCTTGTTTCACTATAGCACAAAGGCAGGACGGGAGGGAAAATTACTTAAAAAATGTGCAAAGAAATTTCTCTGTAAAGACGATGTCTCGGTGTAGGGTTGCAGGGAATTTCTCAAGTCTGGATGACCTGGACAGATAAGGGCAAAACGGAAACGGCTCTAATTCCCGGGCCGCAGCCCTTTGTATATCGCCGGATAGGGAGATCGCGCCATTGTCGGTTTTCCTCATAAGAAAACCGGCAGAGAATGTGCGTCTTTGCCTCCTTTCTCCGCATAGAGGAAGGAGGTGACCCGCGGCATGAGCGCAAGAATGATAAAACATAATGCCCGCTTTCTTTTCTTGTATGCAACGGCGGCGTTCTTACCCGAACCGGCGATACCAATTGAGGCTGAGGCCCAGGGGATGGAAGGGCATTCCCCGGGGCGGATATGACATGTCGTAGAGGTGCGAGCACCCGTTCCTGATGTAACCGTTTCCACACCCGCCGAATACAAAAAGGGCCGGAGATTTCCATTTCGGAAACCTCCGGCCTCTGTATTCACGTTCGGAACGGCACCGACATGCCCGCCGATCCTCGGCGGGGTGGCCTTCAGTTCATCACGAAAAACTGCTCATACCACAGAATAAAGGTGTAAATACTCCAGATTTTCTTCATGTTCAGGGCCACACCCGCCTTGTGGTTTTCCAGCAGCGCCAGAATCGCCTCCCGGTTGAAAAACCGCGCGGCAATATCCCCTTCAAACGCATCCTTCACCATCCGGTAATATTTGTCCTGGCGGAGCCAGTCGTTGAGGGGGACGGGAAATCCCAGCTTTTTCTTGTTCGCCGTCCGCTCGGGCAGCTGGCGAAGCGCCGCGCCCCGCAGGGCCACCTTGGTCACGTTTCCATCCACCCGGTAGCGGGTCGGGAGGGTGGCGGCCAGCTCGAGCATCTTCCGGTCGAGGAAGGGCACCCGCAGTTCGAGAGAATTGGCCATGCTCATCCGGTCGGCTTTCTGCAGGATGTCGTAGAGCATCCAGGTCTGCATGTCGACGTACTGCAGGCGGGTGGGCTCGTCGAGATGGGCCACCCGGTCGAAATGAGGCTTCGCATAGTCCACGGGGTCCTTGGCCGGAATCGGGTTTTTCAGATACCGGTTCCGCTCATCCCGGGTGAAGACGTAGTTGGCGCGCATGAAGCGCTGGTAAGGCTCCATCGCGCCCCGGATGATAAAGCGCTTGCCCTTGAAGTTCGGCAGTTTCTTTGCGAGGGCCGCCGCGCTTTTGCGAAGAGGACGTGGGATGCGGGCGTATTTCGCGAAATGCCCGCCCTCGAGATACATGGGATAGCCGCCGAACAGCTCGTCCGCACCCTCGCCGGACAGGACCACCTTGACGTATTTTGCGGCGTTCTGTGCGAGGAAGAACAGCGGCACCTCGGACGGATTGGGCAGAGGCTCATCCATAAAATACTGGATTTTCCCCGCCATGCCGAAGAAATCGTCCGCCGAGACCTTGTTCGAAATGTTTTCCACCCCGATGACGCGGGAAAACTCCTGCGCGTAGGGCAGTTCGCTGTACCGCTCTTCCTCGTATCCGACCGAGAAAGTCTTGACGTCCTTTGTCACCTTGGACACCTCGCGGACGACATAGCTCGAATCCACCCCGCTCGAGAGGAAAC
>CABQAA010000295.1 GCA_902461995.1 uncultured Oscillospiraceae bacterium
ATGTCGGTCGCCAAGCTCCCCTACGATTATGCGGAGGACGGCATCAGCTACACCTTTTCCATCATCCCCTCGGCCCTCGGGCATGAGGAGGCGGAGCGGGTGGAGAATCTGGTCGGCCTGATGGACGGGTATTTCGGCGAGGGCGGCCACCACATCAACGTCAACGTCTTAAACCGGGAGATCCTGCTCGACGCCATGGATCATCCGGAAAAATACCCCCAGCTGACCATCCGGGTCTCCGGCTATGCGGTCAACTTCATCAAGCTGACCAGAGAACAGCAGCTCGACGTCATCCACCGCACCTTCCACACCCGGTTCTGACAAACGCACACCATCAGGGAAAGGGGGCAGCAGCGTGGACAATGTCATCGGCCGGATCCACTCGGTCGAGAGCTTCGGCGCTCTGGACGGTCCGGGGATCCGGTATGTCCTGTTCCTGCAGGGGTGCCCGATGCGCTGTCTTTTCTGCCACAACGCCGATTCCTGGGACGCACAGGGCGGGGAAAAGGTCGGGTCGCGCACCGTAGTCGCGGATATCCTGCGCTACCGCAACTTCATTCAGCGGGGCGGTGTGACCCTGTCGGGCGGGGAACCGCTGATGCAGCCGGAATTCGCCGCCTCCATTCTGGAAGGCTGCCATGAAAACGGCCTGCACACCGCGCTCGACACCGCGGGGTCGGTATCCCTGTTCCACTGCCGGCAGGCGGTCGACCGGGCGGATCTGCTTCTGCTCGATATCAAGGCGGCCAAAGAGGACCTGTTCCGCAAAATCACCGGCCGGGGGATGGATAACACCCTCGAGCTGCTCAATCACTGTGAAAACGTCCAAAAGCCGGTCTGGATCCGGCACGTGCTGGTGCCGGGTCTCACCGACGGGAAGGACGACCTCTGCGCGCTCGGGGTGCTGCTGTCGCGGTATACCTGCATCGAGCGGGTGGAACTCCTCCCCTTCCACAAGATGGGCGAATACAAGTGGGAGGCGCTCGGGGCACCCTATACGCTCAAGGAAACCCCTGCCGCCGGAGACGCAGATATCAAGCGGGCCCGGATAATTCTGAAGGCTTATGGACTGAAAGTGAAATAAACAGGATGCCGCAAAAGCGGCATCCTGTTTTTGCAGCAGCCGAAATTCTCACCGTGCAGAAAATTGGACGGCATCGTGAAGCCAGCTCTTAGTCAATGCGCCTATATGCGGCTTTCGATCGTGTCAAATTCCGGTGAGGGAGTGAACCCCGCATGTGCGGAGATCGGCAGCCTCCCCCAAACGAGTATCGGGTATCACTGCAAATCAGGATGGATCGGCTCCCGTTTTTATGTTATAGTATAAGCGATCATTGAAAATCCGAACAGGAGAAAGCCGCCATGAACAAATGTGAAGTATACGATTATTTAAGGGAACGAAATATCGGCTTCGAAACAACGAACCATAAAGCGGTGTATACGATGGAGGAATTATCGACTGTTATCCTCCCCTATCCGCAAGCCGACGCGAAAAACCTCTTCGTGCGCGATGATAAAAAACGTCAGTATTACTTGATTACGGTCAAGGGAGATAAGCGCGTGGATTTAAAGGAATTCCGGCGAAAGAACGCCACACGTCCGCTATCCTTTGCTTCCGAAAACGAGCTGATGGACATTCTGGGACTGATTCCGGGTGCGGTCACGCCCCTTGGCCTTTTGAATGACACCGAACATAGGGTGCAGCTGTACTTGGATGAAACCTTCCTGGCATCCCCGGGTCTGATCGGCGTTCATCCCAACGATAATACGGCGACGATTTGGCTGAAAACGGAGGATTTGCTCACGGTGATACAAGAACACGGCAGCGCGGTTCGCGTTGTGCCGATCTGAAGCTATCCATAGGGGACTTCGGCGGCAGTCCCGCCTGCGACGCGGGGCCTTGTGACATCTGCATTTTCATATGGCGCTTAGACATGGTTTTGGGGGACAAGAGGCGCATAAAAAGAGGAGTCGGAGATTTTCTCCGGCTCCTCTTGGGGTCATACATGCCGTGTCCGCCTTTGAGCAGCCCATTCCGTGGGCCGGGGTCGCTTTATGCCTGGATCTCCTTGACAGGCCGCGCCTCGATATACCCCCGGTATCCCATCGGCGCCAGCTGAAACCGCGGTGCCTCTTCGGGCGCCCACCGGTACCCGTACACCTCGGGGCGGAAGCGGTCGATGTGCTCCCACACCTCCCCGATTGCGTCCCGGAACGCCTCGTCTTTGTAAGGCTCTCCCTGGAAAATCATCATTTTGCAGGGCGGCAGCTCGATCAGTTCGAACCCCTCGGGGGCCGGTTTCGCGTAATCCAGGGGTAGCTCCACCCCCTGAACATACACCGAGGTGCCCGGCTTCACCAGGTGTTCCGGCAGCCACATGCCGATCGGCTCATAAAGAGCCTCCTTCACACTCATCAGCATTCCCCAGACATCGCATCCTACTTCTTCGCAATAGGCAAAATAGTCGGTGGCGGCGATGCCCCGCTTGAGGAGCACCTTGCGGGCCGGACGTTCGACCACCTGGACAAAGATCGATTTGGTTCTGGACTCGTTCATGCGGATTCCTCCTTTATAATGGACGGCCCGGTAACTGTCGTAGGCCTTTTCGGGTAAATAGAGAGGGATGGGCGGCGCAGCGCGGCTGTACGCGCGGGGCGGCAGACCAAACCGCTTTGAAAACGCTCTGGTAAAGCCCTCATGGGAATCGAACAGAAAGTCGAGCGCCACATCGACGACCTTCGGCTGCTCATCCCGCAGCACCAACGCCGCCATCGTGAGCCTGCGCGCCCGGATATATTCGAACGGGGACATCCCGGCGGCCTCCCGGAAAAGCCGTTCGGCATACCACGGAGAATATCCCGCCGCGTCCGCGATCCGCCTTAGGGTCAAGGGGTCCTTGAGATGCTGCTCGATATATTCCTGCATCGTCTGCACCGCTTTGGCTGTTTCCTCCCGCTTCATCCGTCTCATCTCCCGACGACTCCAGTATACCACTTACACCCTTTTGTTCTTGACCGCGATTGTCCACTTGCGCGCCCGACAGAAAGCCAGCGGCTCTCGTGGAAACCCAGGCCTGCGGACATCGCGGAGGGTGTCCACCAGTGCACAGAGCCGGGGCCCGAATGCGGAACCCGGCCTCCCTGGACCCGGTCGACCGAAGCTCATCCGGGGCACGGACTTCGATCTTCTCGAGCGGTTTCTCCAAAGATCCGCCGATGTTCAGCAGACGGTTTCGTGTTTCTGAAACCGGGCATTTCTTTCACCCGCTATGATACCATAAAAAGAAAGACCCGGACAGGCCAATTGGTC
>CABQAA010000296.1 GCA_902461995.1 uncultured Oscillospiraceae bacterium
AAAACCGCGTGGGGCTGGAATACCGGACGGACGGGGGCAGCCAGCGGCCGGCATCCGGGGTCCAGCCGGAGCAGCAGACTGCCATGGCAGCCGCAGACGAAGGGGATGACGGTCTCTGTCCCGTCATAGGAGGCAGGATGAGGACGGATCTCCCCGGTAAGGGTATCGTACAGGGTGGGTATCCACTCCCCCCGCAGCCGGACCGTCCAGTGTTCCAAGACCGCATCGTCGGGGTCGGCGGGCTTCTGCACATGGGACAGGAAGAGCCAGCGGCCCTCGCCGTCGATTCGGAGCGAAGCGGCGAGATTTTCCGACCGTTTGCCGATTTCGTCCGTTACATCCAGCTCCCGCAAGGGGGACAGGGCGTCGAGGAGCGCCTCTTTTTCAAAGGGTACTGTCCCACAGCGGGCCGCGAGGGTGGCCGGAGCATCGGACGGGACAGCGTCGACATACCGGGGGAGGGGTTCCGCGAAAATCACCCGGCCTCCGCGCTCCACAAAGGCCTCCAGACAGGCGAGGGTACTGCTCCGCAGGGTTTCGCACCCCGGGACGAGTACCGCGTCATAAACCATCTCACCCACCCCGAACCCGTCCGCCTCGGGACGGAACTGCCCGGGCAGGGTGGCCTCGCAGAGAAAATCGAAGTCGAGCAAGCCGTAGACGAGGAGGTCTGTCAGGTCCTGGAACCGGGTCTCCATCTCCTCACGGACGGCGCGGGTCGGCTCGAGCGGTCCCCGGTGCAGCCAGTAGGATTCCAGCGGATGGACGACACCCAGGCGGACCAGAGGACGCCCCCTCGTCATGGCGGTGTTGATCCGGGCAAAATGGTCCTCGATAAAGGGATATTCCCGATACCAGGGGGACTGATGTCCGATGCTCGCAGGAAAATCCCGCTTGGCTTCCCCGCCCATCGACACCCAGTAGAGGTGATGGGCCCGGACCGTGACACCCAGAGCGGCCTGCCAGTCCCCGGAGAGCTTGTGCCCACGGAAATCGAAATCCCATCCGGTCACGCCGTACAGCTCGCTGAGCATGCCGGGGCACCCGCCCTGATGGACGGCGCTTTGGGCCTGTTTGGCAGTGGTCAGCTCCCTCCAGTCGCAGAGCATATCGATGCCGGGTACTCCGAAGGACGGATAGGAGCGCATCGCGTCCCCGACCGCTGCGGTTTGGGACTGCAGGGTGGGTTCTTCCATCAGATGACCGGTCAGCAGAATGCCGTTTTGACGGCACCAATCCCCAAGAGTGCCGGCAAAGGCGTCGGCAAAACGGGCGGCGATGTGATCGTGAAAGCGATAGCGGACGACCGAAACCCCGCCGTCCGGCAGGTCCCAGAACAGCTCAGGGAGCTTATCGAGCAGGCTTTCGCCGTAAACGGCCGCGAAGCTCTCCGCCAAATCGTCCGTAAAGGGCAGCAGCACCTCCCGCCGATCCTGTGGCCGGGAGAGCGGCTGCATCTGCAGAAACTGCGGTTCATCGGTAAAGATGGCGGGGACGCGGGTGCCGAATCGGTCTCCGATGACCTCTTTATACCGCTCGTGTGTCACCTCGACGAAACGCTCGATCGCGGGCTTTGATAGGGTATCCACATAGGTTTGGTCGTTGTGCCAGGGGGTTTCCGGCATGGATTCCAGGATGGCTTTCCAATCCCCGGGTGCGGCGTCTTCATAAGGCATCCGCCGATAATCCCGCAGGCATCCCTGGTCGTCCAGTGTCACCCGATAGGCCGCGAGCGTCCGACCGGATTCGCCGCCGGCCGATTCGGCCGGGAAGAACCGGAGGAATTTCTGCCGGAAGACCTTTTCCCGGGTGACATAGCCGCCCGCGTAGCCCGACGGCCATTTGTCCTCGTCATAGAGATAGACGAGCAGATCCTCTTCCTCCGCCTTGCGGGTGCAGTCCGCAACCCGCTGCATGAAGGCATCGGAGAGATATGGGATTTGCAGTCCCACCCGGGGATGGATGTGAAAGCCGCCCATCCCCATGTCCTTGAGATAGCCGATCTCCTCGTCAAGCTGCGCCTGGTCCAGTGCTCCGTTCCAGCACCATAGCGGTACCCCGCGGTATTCGGCTGTCGGGCTGCGGAAGAGTTCGTCTTCGAGGCGCTCGTTCCGGCTTTTGGGATACAGCATAAAAAGACTCCTTGTCAAGATAATGGATAAACGATACGGCCTATTCTGACGTCGATGGAAATCGGCGTGCCCATGTGGTAGAATGGGCGGGAAAGGCCGACTGACTATAGGGAGGGATGGATCATGCTGGAACTCGGGATGCCGACGCTTTTGGAGCTGCCGGAGCTAGAAGACGCCGCCAAGCTGTGCCGGGAGCTGGGGCTGCAGTTCGTGGAGCTCAATATGAATCTGCCGACGTATCAGCCGGACCGGCTGGATTTGACCGAATTGGAGGATCTGTCGCGGCGATACGGCATCTATTTCACGATTCACCTGGATGAAAACCTGAATGTCGCCGACTTCAATCCCTATGTGGCACAGGCGTATACCCGTACCGTCCTGGAATCCATCGCGATAGCCAAACGGCTGGGGATTCCGGTGCTGAATATGCATCTGCCGCGGGGCGTGTATTTCACCCTGCCCGACAAAAAGGTGTATCTGTTTGAAACGTATCAAGACCGGTACCTGCAGAGCATGGTCGGGTTCGTGAAGGAATGCGAAAAGGCGGTAGGGGGATCCTCCATCCGCATCTGCGTGGAAAACGGCGGCGGGTATACCGCCTTTCAGACGCGGACGCTGGATATCCTGCTGGAAAGCCCGGCTTTTGGCCTGACCTTCGACATCGGGCATGATCACAACGTCGGCAGCGTCGACGAGCCGACGATCCTGGCCCACCGGAAGAAACTGTGCCACTTCCATTTTCACGATGCCGCCGGAAGACGGGATCATCTGGCGCTGGGAACCGGCGAGATCGACCTTGAGCGGTATCGGCGCCTGGCCGAGTCCTGCCGCGCCCGCGTCGTGCTGGAAACCAAAACCGTCGAAGGGCTGCGCCAATCGGCGGACTGGATGCGCCGTGCGGGAGAGTGAGCGCCGGCCGTGCTTCGGCGCGCCCGCCGGGGTTAACCTTTCGTATAGCGGCAGGCCCGGACGCACCGGACGAATCCTACGGCCTCGTTTCAGACGGGTTCCAAGCGGAGCAGCCGGTTCCCTCCTTTCATGCGCGCAGGCGCAGCCCTTTGGGGTAGCGGTTTTTCAGGCGGCCGCCGGACGCCTTGCCGAAGCCCGTCACGACGCCGGCCGCGGCGACCGCC
>CABQAA010000297.1 GCA_902461995.1 uncultured Oscillospiraceae bacterium
ATGCCGATGACCTCGGGATGGTCCGGGTCCCCCGCGATGAGAACCGCATAGCCCTCTTCGGAATACCGTTCCGCAATCCGGTGAATCTTTGCCACAAAAGGGCAGGTTGCGTCGAGGTAGGTTACGGAAAGGTCCCGCAGGCGGTCATACACCGATGCGGGCACACCGTGGGAGCGAATGACAAGAGTGGCCCCGTCGGGCACCTCCTCGGGAGAGGAGACGATCCGCACCCCCCGGTTTTCAAGGTCGGTGACCAGCTGGGGATTGTGAATGATGGGGCCTAGGGTGCAGACCGTCTTTCCCTCATCCAGCAGACGGTACACCGCGCTGACAGCCTTATTCACGCCAAAACAGAACCCCGCGGTCTTCGCCACCAGAATGTCCATGGGCCTTCCCCCTTGTTTCAGGAATGCTGGGCGATCATGTCCCCGATTTTTCCCATCAACAGCCGGGAGGCAAACCGCAGATCCGGGTGCTCCGGCGAGTCGAGATGCAGCTCGGCGGGTGTCAGCGGTTTGCCGAACACAATCCGGCTGCGGCGAAACGGCTTGACTTTTTGATTCTTCGTGACGATCGCCACCGGCAGGATGGAGGCGCCGGTCTGCGCGGCGATCAGCGCGGCCCCCGATTTGGCCCGGCCGAGCTGGCCGTCCCGGGACCGGGTCCCTTCCGGGAAAATCCCGAGGAGGCGGCCGTCTCCGACAATCGCGCGGGCGGTATCCAGTGCGCCCGTATCCCCCGCTCCCCGTTTGACCGGAAAAGCGCCGAGCTGTTTTCCGAATAGCCAGGCCGACAGCCGGTTTTTGAAGATTTCCTCCTTCGCCATGAAATATACATGGCGCTTCTGGCACATTTCAAGAAAGACCGGGTCGATTTCCGAAATATGATTGCAGCAGAGGATGAGAGGCGGCTGCCCGGGCGTTTGTGGGATATTCTCCCGGCCGATTGCCTTAAAAGGAAAAATGATCCACGCGAGCGGTTTCAGAAACCACAGCAAAAATTTCCCGAACCACATGGTAGTATACCCCTTTCAGCCGATCGTATCCCGCACCAGCTTCTCCAAAACCGCGACCGACTGCTCGAGCGTGTTGCCCGTCGTATCGACCCGCACGGCATCTTCGGCCGCACGCAGGGGCGCTTCCGCCCGGTTTTCATCATTATAATCCCGCTGCTTCATATCGGCAAGCACTTCATCAAAAGAGGTTTCGATTCCCTTTTCTCTGAGTTCTTCCGTGCGGCGGGCAGCGCGGTCCTCCGCCGAAGCGGTCAGGAAAATTTTCAGCTGCGCGTGGGGCAGCACCACGGTGCCGATATCCCGGCCATCCATGATGACGTTCTGCCTGGCCGCGGTATCCTGCTGAATATGGAACAGAAAACGGCGCACGGCCGGCAGAGCCGACACAGCCGAAGCCGCCATCGATATTTCGGGGGTGCGGATGGCGCCGCCGACATCTTCGCCGTTTACGTAGACCCGCTGTTCGCCCTCTTCATACCGCAGCTCCACCTGCAGGGTGCCGAGCAGAGGTTCGACCTCGTCCGCCTTGGACGGATCCGCCCCATTGTTTAGCACATAGTACCCAACCGCACGGTAAAGCGCGCCGGTATCGACGTATAAAAAACCCAGGCGTTTCGCCAGGATCCGGGCGATCGTACTCTTTCCGGCCCCCGACGGGCCGTCGATCGCGATCGACACCGGCGGCTGTCCCTGTAACGGTTTCGTATCCATATCCGTTGATTCCTCCTGCATTTCGGTTGTTTCGTCCGCGATCGGCACCACGCATAAGCGGCGGAGCGCCTCCAGCCCCTCGGCGATTTCCTCCCGGGAAAAATCCGCCTCTTCCAGCTCCTCATCGGTCAGGTCCTGCAAATCCTCGTAAAAATGCAGGGCAACCGCGATATATGCCGGCTGCGGATCCCGCCCGATCTCTTCGAACAGCAGATTTTCCGCCTCGTTGATCTGCCGCTGCGCCAGCAGGCGCCCCACGCGGTAGCCGAAAAAGTCGCTGTCGGAAAAGGTGCCGTCCTCGTCGATGATCTCGAGCATGTCCTCCTCTTCCTGCAGGATGACCTGGCGCAGCATCCGCCCCATATCCTCGATCATCCGCAGAATATAATCGTTGACAAACATTCTGCATCCGTCCTTTTCCGTCAGACCGCCCGTCCGGCCGCCTGACCGGTGGCGAAAGCAATCTGGAGATTGAACCCGCCGGTATAAGCGTCGAGATCCAGCACTTCCCCGGCAAAATACAGGCCCGGTATTTTTTTGGATGCCATCGTTTTGGCGTCGATTTCCCTCAGACTGACGCCTCCGGCCGTGACGATCGCCTCCGCAACCGGCCGGAATCCGGCAATCCTCACCGGCAGATTTTTGAGAAGCGCCGCAAGACCCATGCGCTCTTCCCTGGTCACGCTGTGGCATTTCCGTTCGGCCGGAACTCCGCAGAGCGCCGCCATCACCGGCACCATCGACCGCGGAAGCAGCCCCCCGAGCATGGTCCCAAAGGCGCGGTTTTGTTCCTCTTTCAGATCCCGCACCAAGCGGGCGTCGAGCTGTTCGGGAGACAACGCGGGCTTCAAATCGATGCGGACGGTATACCGCCCCGGCTCCATGTCCCGCAAATGGGCGCTGGCGCTGAGCACCATCGGCCCGGACAGGCCGAAATGGGTAAAGAGCATCTCCCCGAAATCCCGATAGACCGTTTTGCCTTTTTTCCCGTCCCGAACCTCGAGGGCGACGTTCTTTAAGGACAGCCCCTGCAGCTCGGCGCACCAGGGTTCTTCCGCCTCCAGCGGCACCAGGGACGGCCGGGTGGGCGTGACCGTATGCCCGGCCTCCTGGGCCAGCGCATAGCCGTCGCCGGTCGAACCGGTCAGCGGATAGGACAGGCCGCCCGTGCACACGACGACGGCGTCCGCCCTCAGGACGGATCCGTCCTCCAGCTTCACGCCCCGGCACGTTCCGTCTTCCAGCAAAAGCCCTGACACACGGCCCTGCCGGAACCTGGCGCCGCCCGTCCGGGCATACCGGACCAGAGCATCCACGATGTCCATCGCCTTGTCAGATTCCGGGAATACCCGGTCCCCCCGTTCAGTTTTAAGCGGCACGCCCAGTTCCTCAAACAGGGCCATACAATCCTGCGGTGTGAAGGCTGACAGGGCGCTGTAGAGAAACCGACCGCCGCCCGGAACATGGGCAACGGCATGATCGACGGTGCAGTTGTTGGTCACGTTGCAGCGG
>CABQAA010000298.1 GCA_902461995.1 uncultured Oscillospiraceae bacterium
CCACCGCCATGGCCACGGCGAGATAGGTCTTGCCGGTGCCGGCTGGGCCGACGCCCAGCACAACGGTGTTTTTCTTAATGGCCTCCACGTATTTTTTCTGCCCGATGGTCTTGGGCTTGACCGGACGGCCCTTGGAGGTGATGCAGATGCTGTCGGAGGTCAGTTGCGGGATATCCGCTTCGCTGCCCTCGTCCACCAACATCAGGACGTAGCGGACGTTCTGCTCCCCGAGCTGTTCGCCCCGGTTGATCAACTGCAGCAGGCCGCCGATGGCACGCACGGCCTTGGCGACCGCTTCGGGCTCGCCGCTGACCTTGAGATCGCTGTCGCGGCTGAGAACGCTGACGCTGTAGTGGTCCTCGATCAGGCGGATATTTTCGTCGAAGCTGCCGAACAGGGACACCGCCTGCTCCATCCGGTCGACGCTGATAGTTTGCTCAAACATCCCAAAACCTCGCTTTTCGGTTGTATAATACGGTCTGGTCTGTTTGGATTTTGCCGCGCAGGGTCCGGATTATACCGTCTATTCCTATAAATATAAGAGATTTGCCTTCATTATAGCAATACTTTATTCGCTTGTCATTAGATAAACCCTACAAAAATTTCCGTTTTGGATAAAAAAGAGCGGGGAGTCCGGAGGACATCCCGCTGAAAATATCCGAATGGAGAGGAAGCGCCCGTCGTTTGCAACGGGAGCTTCCGGCTATTTGACGATTTCGGCTCCGGCTTTGACGAACATCTGCTGGGCGGATTTTCGGAGAATATCGGTCGCTACATCCTGTGGGAATCGGCACAAAGCGTCGGTCAATTGCTGCAGCTTTTGGATGTCCTCGGACGGTTCCTTGGGCTTCAGATCGTCGTACATTTTTTCGAGCAGCCGGATCATCCGCTGATTGGTGGTCTCCCTCGCCTGCACCACATTGGTGATGGCGAGGCGAGAGGTGTCGGGGGCATTCGGCGACGGCTGACCCGGCTCCATTTTTTGGATGGCCTCAATGGCCTCGTGGATATGGGCTGTATCGTTTAAAATGAGATCAATTCGTGAAAGAACGTAGCCCATGGTCAGCCGGATTTCCGTATTATCGCCTTCGGCGGCCGCGGTTTCCGTCGGCTCGCCGGCTTTGCCTGTTTGAACAGCTTGGTTGTTCATATTTCTGTCCTCCAAATATTCATTTGGCGGACACGCCTGCAGACATATTTCCTGTTCGTTCACATAGCGCGCCCGCCCTTTTTTAACAAGTCCCTTAGCACGCTTCGGATAGGTCGGCTCCAATGGCTTCCCATCCGCATCCACAACCCGTATATTTTTTTCGATGGGGGTCACCCCCTGTCATGGTGGCAGCTCCGTTTTTTGTTATGGGTGTCGTCCCCGGACCCGCGAGGGCCTCTGCAGCTTCATCATAAATGGAATGTCAAGAAGAATTGAAGCAGGCCGGGAATCGAAGGATTCCCGGCCTGCTTCGCGTCAGGCGCCGCCGTTTGTCTGATCGACGTAGATCTGCTCCTCCACCCCGATGTCTTCCACGCAGCTGTAGGTGCCCGTGAGGATATAGATCCCGTCCTCCACCCGGCCTTCCCGGCCCGAGGAGGTGATCTCCGCCCGCCCGAGTTCCGCCCGTTCCCGTTCGTCGAGCAGAGATGCCGCCAGCGCGGCCGCTTCCTCCTCCGACCGGATAACCGGAGAGGGTTCGAGCAGCTCATACCGATCACAGATGAAACCGACGGGGAGGGCTTTGCCGTAGGCGGTCAGCATGTGCCGGTGGGTATCGAGAGCGTGCTCCTTCGGGATGGTGCCGTCGGTAAAGAGGGGGACACGGATGCCGAACAGGGTGAAAACCGGACGAAAAATCGAATCCCCAGTGGGCAGAAGTAGAGTGTCCTCGAGCGGGATTTCGACACGCAGGACCCGGGTGGTCTCGGCCATCACTCGGCCGGACGAGCGCTTGAGCAGGGGACCTGTCTTGCTCTCCACCACACCGCTGATGAGGAGGGTGTCCTTGGTGACGGCGTCCCCAGCGCGGACCATGGCCTGGCCGCTCGTTGCTTCGATTTTAATGATGCGGCCGTCCCGGGCGGCTTTGATATTGGAAGGAAAGGCGTTGTCTTCCATGGGAGCATGGCTGCCCCGCTCCCGGACCTTGACATGAACGGTGCTGCCGTCGAGGTTGACGGCCAGCCAGGTCAGATCGGGCAGGGATTGCAGCGCCGTCAGCTGCAGGGACGGGATATCCAGCTCTTTGAAATCGCCGCCCTCCCGTATACCGAGCGGTCCCAGAACCTCCAGGATGCTCGCGTCCGTCACCTGTTCATTGCCCTCGACATGGACGATCCAAATCCGTCCGGACAAAAACTGCAGCAGCAGAACATATACCAGGATTCCTGCGGCGAGTCCCGCTCTGGCCCGGTAGCGGTGAAGAAAAAAGGGCATGCCGTGGCGCTCCTTCACCCGCATGCGCACACAGGCTTTTTTTGCCAGGGGACGCAGCTTTTTATATCGTCTGGCGTAGCAGCAGGTGGTCATCCGGAACCCTTGCCGGCAGCTGTTCCAGAGCGGCAGTCCGGCTTTGGCGGCCTGGTTGAGCAGTTTTTCTGGGAAACCGCCCTCGGTTTCCAGCCGGACCCAGCCCAGCAGCCAGCGCAGAAAACGGACCAGAAACATCGCAATCCTCTCCTTTTCCGATCATTCCGGTCGTCCGGTTCAGGACAAAAACTCCACGGACAGCAAAAAACCCGTGATCACGGCACAGTCGTCGGTCAGGCAGTTCATGACGAGGCCCCGTCCCATAAACCGGACGGTGCCGCTCGTCGTGCTCAGGCGGATGAGTCCTTCCTCATATTCCTGGATGCCCCGGCACCCTTCGATCACGACCCGGCGGTTGCCCGCCATTTCGAGCCGGGCACAATTCCCCAGTGCCCCTTCCGGCAGTTCCAGTGCCTGCTCCACCCGTCTGGTGACACCCACGACGCGGGAAGGGGGCGGGCAGGTGCGCGTGCGTCTTTTGTGCATATGCATTCAGTCCTTTCTGATATTGGCAGACGTCGGAACGGTTTTCACTTGTATCCGCTTCGATGGATCGAAGATTGGTGACCTATATTTTGAATAAGGGATGGGGACAGGGACAGCGTCGGGCCATTCCGGCAAAGGCGGAATAGCGGGGGGCCGGTCCAGGGAGACGTACAGAGATCGTTTGTCGGAGAACGTCGGGCCATTCCGGCAAAGGCGGA
>CABQAA010000299.1 GCA_902461995.1 uncultured Oscillospiraceae bacterium
CGGCGGTCAACAGCGCGGGGATCGGCGGCGGATTCAAGAGCTATGTCGATTTTGTTGAGATTACCGGCGGCACGGTGACCGCTCTGAGCTCTCATAAAAATATCGGCGGCATCGACCAGGGTGTGGACGTGGACAAGACGGCTCATCCGCTAAAGCTGTATATTACGGGCGGTTCGGTGAAGAACCTGCCGAAAGAGATGGACGGCAACCAGTCCCTGTCCGCGACGGCGGGAAAATCCGACAGTACGGCGCTGAGCTTGACCAAAGTGACGCTTCCCTCTGGCGCCGATGCCTCCAGCCTGATGGTCAACGGCAAAGCTTATCCGCTTTTGGAAAGCCATCCCGACGACGACAGCTACTATATCTATTTGCCGGCGGGGGATCTGAAACTATCCTGTGCGAGCGCCAGCGACGGCTTTTCCTATGAGGGGAAGGTCGGAACAGCGGTGACGGCGGACAGCTGGAAAACGCCCGAAAAAGTGAATGTGACCGTAGCGATCGAGGCCAAGGACGTTACCGTGACGAAAGACGGCGAGGCTGTGGCGAACGGCGCGGTTCTGACGGCGGACTACAAAGGCACACTGGAGCTGGTCCTGTCGAAGGAAGTCAAGTCCGTCACCCTGAACGGCAAAGCCCTGACGCCGGTGAAGGACGGAGACGTCTGGAAGCTCACCCTCTCGAATCTGATCTCCGACGGCCGACTCGTTCTCGCGGATAAAACCACATCCAGCTCCACCCCCGGTCCGAACCCCGCAACCGGTCATTCGGCTGCCGGAATCGCGCTGGCGCTGCTGTGTGCGCTGTCTGCAGCCGGCTTGACGGCCGCTGTTCGGAAAAAGGCGGATCGGTAACGCGATGGATGGGAGAAAGGGATTGGATCGGATGAAAAAAGCGGCAGCATGCCTGCTGGCGGCGTTTCTGTGTCTGGTATCCGTGTCCGGTTGCAAACCCTCGTCGAATCCCGGTTCCTCCGATTTGTCGGAGGAACCGGGGTCGGCCCCGGCAGAATCCGGGACGGGAGAGCCGGGAGAGATCACCGTGGGAGACCCCACCTTTTATCCGGTGATCTATAACAGCGACACGACCCACATTTATCAGAATGTGAGCCCGTATCATAAGGCGCTCAACGATCCGCTGACGCCGGAGATGTTCGACGCAGCGGTCAAGGAAGCGGCGGACGCGGGTGCCAACTGCTTTGAAATCACGCCTGGACACTGCTGGGTTCCCTGGTGGCCGTCAGAGGCGTTCCCCGTGGCGGAGCATGCCCGGTGGTTCATCAACGATTTCAAAGGGACCATGGTCAGCAACCCGTTTTACGATTATGTCTTCAAGGCGCCGAACAGCCTCCCGTACCGCAACTACCGTGATTTCATCCAGGAACAAATCGAATCCTGCCGGAAATACGGGATGGGGGCGTTTATCAATTTCCGCCTCAACGACGCCCATATGATCATGAAAACCACGCCGGATCTGGCCAACATCGCGTTTGCGTCGCCGCTGTACATCGAGCATCCCGAATATGCGATTGGGGAAATCCAGGGCTACAAGGATAAATACGTATACGTTCTGGACTGGCGGCACAAAGAGGTGCGGGACAATCGGCTGACCATGATCAAGGAACTGATCGCCAACTACGAGATCGATGGGTTTGAGCTGGATTTCATGCGGCGTTTCTGCTTCTTCAACACCGACAAGTGCACAAAAGAGGAGCGGGTATCGATCATGACGGAGTTCCTGCGGGAAGTCCGGGCCGCGCTGGATGAGGCCTCCGCGAAGGACGGGCGGTATCGATATCTCAGCGTCCGCATTCCGGCTTACACCGACACATATGGGGATATGGGGATCGATATCAAGGCGTGGCAGGAGGCCGGGGTGGGTATTTTCAACCTCGCCAGCTCGTATTTCGTCGACCAGGACACCGATATCCGCACGGTCAAGGAGACGGTGGGGAATGACGCGCTGGTCTACATGGAGCTGACCCATACGACGGCCTGCGGCTATGAAAACGGGGAGAAGGGGAACCAGACTCGCATCCATCGCCGCACCACGCCCGAACAGTTTTACACCAGCGCCCTGCTGGGGTACGCCCAGGGCGCGGACGGCATCTCCCTGTTCAATTTCCAGTATTACCGGGGAGACCGGATGGGGACGGGTGACGCCCCGCTGACCGAACCGCCGTTTGACGTAATCCGGCATCTGGGGGATAAAAATTACCTCAAACAGGCACCGCAGCATTACTTTTACGGAGAGACTTGGTGCGATCCGGTCAAGTCCGGCTGGCAGCTCCCACGCACGATGATGACGGGACTGAGCGCCGAATTTGATATGGAGCTGGTTCAGCCGGATGGCGGATGGACACAGGACGGGGTATACCGTCTCAAGGCGAACGAATCCTTTACAAACCAGCGGTACACCGTCACCATCAACGGGACAAAACTGCAGGAGATCGCGGATGCCGGGGAGCCGTATCCGAACGATTACACGCAGCTGCTGGGGACGGCGGCGCAGCGCAAAAGCTATAGGGTGCCCCGCTCCATTTTGAAAGAGGGGACGAACACCATCACGGTGGAACAGACCGCCGGTTCCCGTATCGTCCTCGGTTTTGTGGACCTGGCCATCCGCTGACGGCCGATTCTATTCTGAAAGGCATGAGTGGCAGAATGACGGAACATAAGAAAGTCCTGTTGGATACCGATATCGGGACGGACATTGACGACGCGGTGGCGCTGGCCTATCTGCTTCGTCAGCCGCAGTGCGAACTGATGGGAATCACGACGGTTTCCGGGGAACCTCAGGCGCGGGCGATGCTGGCGAGTTGCCTGTGCCGGGCAGCGGGACGTGCGGACATCCCGATTTATCCGGGAAGCTGCGGTCCGCTCGTCGGTACCCAGCTGCAGCCTCTCGCGCAGCAGGCGGAGGTGCTGTCCCGGTTCGACCATCAGACGGTGTTCCCCGAGGCGCAGCACATCGGCTTTATGATCGATACGATCCGCCGCCATCCCGGAGAAATCTCGCTCCTGGCGGTCGGACCGATGACCAACATCGCGCTGCTGTTCGCGGCGGATCCGGAGATTCCTGGTTTGCTCAAAGAGCTGGTTCTCATGTGCGGCGTGTTTGGAAACGGGATCGCCGGACTGCCCCGCGCGGAATGGAACGCCCGGGTGGATCCGGTCGCCGCCGCCATGGTTTATGCGGCCCGGCCTGCCCGCCACC
>CABQAA010000300.1 GCA_902461995.1 uncultured Oscillospiraceae bacterium
CAGACGCCCGGGCCCCGGACCGGTGTCCGCTCGGCCCCGCAGCGGCGGGGACAGAGCGTGCATACAAATGCGGACATGACGGGAGAACCTCCATTCGGCAAGAAGCGCATCCCGTTATCCAAACGGGATGCGCCGTCGTGCGATGTGTCATTTACATGTGTTCGCGCACTTTAAAGCCGTAGCCCCACACAGTTTCGATGGACAAATTCGTTTCGCGGAGCTTTTTGCGCAGGCGTTTGACCGTGTCGTCCGCCACACGGGTGCTTGAATCGTTCTCAAAGCCCCAGACCGTGGGCAGCAGCTCGCTGCGAGGGACGGCCCGGGACGCGTTTTTCATCAGATAGGTCAGCATGGCGAATTCGGTCGGGGTGAAGTGGATTTCTTCTCCCTTGGCGTTGTAGGCCGCCATATTGTCCAGATCGACCGAGACCCCGCCGAGGGTGATCCGGCTGGTCGGAGCGACCGGCTTGCAGACCAGAGCGATGTCGGCCGTGATGTTCCCGGAGCTCAGCTCGTCGGTGATGTTGGTGTATTCGAGGGAATACCCATTATTGCGCAAACTGGTCACCAGGGTATCCAACATCTTGGTATCGTCCCCATATACATACACCAGCTTCGGCATAATCGATTCCTCCACTCCCACAAATTGGTTTTATTCTACAATTTATGTGTGTTATTTGTGTGAATAAGAATCGACCAGTTCTTGAACAAATTATGGACGAGGAGTCATCGGCTGTATTCGGACAGAAGCCGCTGCTTTTCGTCCCACAGAGGCTGGGACAGGTCCACATAGTAATTGTGGGGGTTTTCGAAGCGGAGCACCTCGTCCCACATGGTATCCACCTGTTCCTGGCAGTACCGGCGGATTTCCTCGATATCCGGGAGTTTATAGACGCATTCCCCGTTGCGGAAGAGTTGTTTCTGCAGGGGAACAGCCCGGAAATTCTCCACCGTTTTACGTTTCCAGATGTGATCGGGATCAAAGATTTCATAGGGCTTCGTGTCGTCGATCGTTTCGTCCCGAAGGGTCAGGACATCCGCGATCGCTTTGCCGGATTCCCGGTCAAACAGGCGCCACAGATTTTTAAAGCAGGGGTTCGTGATCTTGGTGACGTTTTCGCTTACCTTGATGCGGGGGAGGATGACGCCGTCCTTCTCTACGGCCGCGAGTTTATAAACCCCGCCGAAGATGGGGGTGCTCGCCGCCGTGATCAGCCGCTCGCCTACGCCGAAGGTATCGACTTTGGCGCCCTGGCCGATCATGTCCCGGATGATGTATTCGTCGAGGGAGTTGGAGGCGCAGATCTGGCAGTCGGGGAATCCCGCTTCGTCAAGCATCCGGCGGGCCTTCTTGCTCAGGTAGGTGATATCGCCCGAGTCAATCCGGATGCCCCGGGGCCGGTAGCCGTTCGGCAGGAGCACCTCGTTGAAGGTCCGGATAGCGTTGGGAACGCCAGATTTGAGCGTGTTGTAGGTATCGACCAGCAGGGTGCAGGAATCGGGGTATTCCCGGGCATAGGCTTTGAAGGCGTCGAGTTCGCTGTCGAAGAGCTGAACCCAGCTGTGCGCCATGGTCCCAAGGGCGGGAATGCCGAAGGCCCGGTCGGCGAGAGTGCAGGCCGTGCCGACACAGCCGCCGATGTATGCGGCCCGGGCGCCGTAGACGGCGCCGTCATAGCCCTGGGCTCTTCTGGAACCGAATTCCATGACCGCCCGGCCCTGCGCCGCCCGTACGATCCGGTTCGCCTTGGTGGCGATGAGGGACTGATGGTTGACGGCCAGCAGGATCATGGTTTCGATGAACTGCGCCTGGATGACGGGGCCGCGGACGGTGACAATCGGCTCGTGCGGGAAGATGGGGGTGCCTTCCGGGACGGCCCATACGTCGCAGGAAAAGCGGAAATTCTGCAGATAAGCGAGGAAGTCTTCGCTGAACAGGCGCCGGCTTCGCAGATAGGCGATGTCCTCCGGCGTAAAGGCGAGGCGGCGCAGATACTCCACCACCTGCTCGACACCGGCCATGATGGCCAGTCCGCCGTCGTCCGGAATATGCCGGAAGAACATGTCAAAATAGGCGATTTGATCGCCGAGTCCGTTCTGGAAAAAACCGTTCGCCATGGTCAGCTCATAAAAATCGGTGAGCATGGTCAGATTGTCCGTACCGTATTGAGGAGAAATGGTGCTCATGATGATCGGCTCCTTTGTCTATTGGTAATCCGTGTTACAGAAGGTCCCGGACGAGTTCGACGCCTCCGGCCTGCATGGCCGTCAGGGCCAGGATGTTCAGAAGATCGGCCGGATGGCCGTCCGCGTCAAAGGTGTCCACGAGGGAGAGCGGAACGATCACCCGCAGGGGAAGGTCGCGCGTGTTGTGCCAGGCTTTGGCGGCAACGGCAAACTGCTGGACGCAGATGTCGGTGCAGTCTCCGACGACAATATAGGTATGGATTCCGGGGGCGCTCCGCCTCCAGCTGTCAAAAGCCGGCTCGAGCAGGCCGTTGGTGGAGTTTTTCTCAATCAGCGTATAAGGGCCCGAGGCGGCCTCGATTTCCCGGCAGAGCCGGGATTCCTTGGTGCCGCGCAGGCAGTGGGGAGGATAACTTGCGAGTTCCAGACTGTCGGGTGTGTGGCAGTCCGCGAACGCGACGATTTCCATTCCCGCAGCGGAGCAGCGCGCCGTCAGGGCCGCCGCTCCGGGGAGCAGAGCCTCGACCCGGGGACTGGCAAGCGCCCCCTCTCTGGCAAAGCCCTCTACCAGATCCACCAGAATGAGCGCTGTGTGCGCCGCGTCCAGCTCCTCCCATGCGAGAGTGGGGAGAGAGGTGAGCCGGTCGTGCGAACAGGATAAGAAATCCCGGCCCTGCTGCAGCAGGGCTTCACGGTTTGGCATCTGCATGCTGCAGTCTCCTTCCTTACCGGCCGTACCGTTTCCGGTAAGCCTCGATACAGTGGGTGATGATTTCGAGAGCGGCTTCCCGCCCCAGGGCCTCTTTGACGACCGTGTTCTTGCCTTCCAGGGATTTGTATACCGAAAAGAAATGCTGGATTTCGTTGAACGTGTGGGCCGGCAGCTCTCCGATGTCCCGATAGCCGGACAGGGAGGGATCCCGGAAGGGAACGGCGATGATTTTCTCGTCGATGGAGGCCTCATCCACCATTTTGATGACCCCGATGGGGAAA
>CABQAA010000301.1 GCA_902461995.1 uncultured Oscillospiraceae bacterium
AACCCAATCCCGCCCATCGCAAACTGGCCGAACTCGAGCAGGCTGGCCGGCTGGCCGCCGTCGTGACCCAGAACATCGACGGTCTCCACCAGAAAGCGGGAAGCCGGACGGTGTATGAGCTGCACGGCTCGGTTCATCGCAACACCTGCCTCTCCTGCGGCCGCCGATACACCCTCGAGGATATCCGACAAACCTCCGGAATCCCCATCTGCGCCTGCGGCGGCGTCATCAAGCCGGATGTCGTGCTGTATGAGGAACCGCTTGACGAGGAAACCGTATCCGGCGCGATTGGGGCGATCCAGCGGGCGGACATGCTGATCGTGGGCGGCACCTCCCTGTCTGTCTATCCGGCCGCCGGCCTGCTGCGGTATTACCGCGGCCACCGTCTCGTTTTAATCAACCGGGACCCCACCCCCTATGACGAACGCGCCGATCTGCTCATCGGGGATTCCATCGGCCAAGTTCTGGGTGCCCTTTCCGTATGATCCGCAAAGAACCCCCTCCCGGTATCGGATGATGCCTGGAGGGGCCTTTTTTATTGATTTTTTTGGAATTCTTTCACATTTTTTCCGGTATACCGCCGGAACATCCGGCTCAGGTAATTCTCATCCAGCAGGCCGACAAACACGCCGGCTTGCTTGAGAGTCAGTCCCCGAACCCGCATCAATTCGCACACCCGCTCCATTTTCAGCCGATTGAAATACCCGATGACGCTCTGCCCGGTATACTGCTTGAAAACAGCGCTCAGATATCCCGGGCTGATATGGATGTGCGCCGCCACTTCCTCCACCGTCACCGCGCGGTCCAGGTGCTCCGCCAGATAATGGAGAGCAGCGTCTGCAAAGGCGGCCCCGGTGGCGGACATACCCTCACCGGAAAACGCAGGAATTCCGGCCTTGCGATCCAAATAGTCGAGCAGTTCAAATACCAGGGAAACGCTTTTAGCCGAGGCCGACCCCGAAACCGTATATTCCGTGATGATCCGGGAAATCAGCCGGTCGGATTGTGCGGAGACGACCCCCGGCGGACAAACGCGCGGCAATGCGACTGCTCCTTCCCCCTCCCGCTCATACGCCATCCGGAGCCCGACGGTGCGGTGCCGGCAGGCATGTCCATCCCCATATTGGCGGAATACCCGGGCAAAATCATTCACCACCACGGAACCTTCCGGAATTCGAAGCCTCTCCTCCCCGCTTTCCCACAGGACATCCCCCTCGACCAGGTAACTGATTTCCAATTGGTCCGAGATGATGGGAAAAGTGATATCGTAGTCATCGCTTCCATATTCATGCGCAAACCGGATCCGCGGAATGGAAAGCGGCCGAATCGTCATCCGTTCCATCGCCACACCTCCTCGATAGACTTTGATTACAGTATAGTGTATTCTCGTACAGCCGGCAATCATAATCTTTGTTTTGTGCTAGTTTATTTCAGAATCGTCCCTGTTCTTTGAACGGTCTCCTGCTATACTGAAACTATCCTATCGTTTGTGAGGTGAAACCGGATGAATCGTCTGGAACGTCTGAAAACACAGGTGTCTGATCCCCTTTCCGCCAACCTGAAAGTGGTGGACCGTTACTACCAATACCAAGGCTACCGGGAGCATTACGACGACCCCGCCCCCATCGCCAGAGCCTGGGCCGAAAACGCGCTCTGCCGTTTGCATGAGATTTATCTTTATGAGGACGATGTTGTGCTGGGGTCTCTCCGATCTATCGGATCGGCCGATCCGGCGATCACGGAGTCCCTGCTTCAAAAGGCCTCCGCGATCGTCGACAGCTACGGTTCACACTGGTTCTGGATGAACTACGACCATTATGCACCGGATTATGAGACTTTTCTGCGTTTGGGGGTCCAAGGCACGCTGGACCGGATCAAGGCCGCTGCGGCCGAACACGCCGGTGACCCGAAAAAAGTGCAGTTTCTGGAAGCCTGCCGCATATCGATGCAGGGATTTTCAGACATGCTCGGCCGTTATGCCGATGCCGCATGGGAGAAAGCCGAAAGCACCGAGGGAGAGCCGCGGCAGCGCTTTCGGGAACTTTCCCGCATCTGCCGCTCTCTCACCGTTTCGCCGCCCGCCACGTTTCACGAAGCGTTGCAGCTCATCTGGATGACCCATCTGACTTTTTCGATGCAGGGCCGATACGCCATGGCTTTCGGACGGCTGGATCAGATCCTCTATCCTTTTTATATTCAGGATAAGGAGCAGGGCCTTCTGACCGACGATCAGGCGCTGGAGCTGCTCGCCTGCACCCTCATCAAAATCGGCGAACGCCGCCTCTTTTCCTCAGACGATACCGTCAACATCGCCATCGGAGGCTTAAAAAGAGATGGCAGCGGCGGCGTCAACGAACTCAGTTACCTGCTTTTGCAGGCCGTCGAAGACTGCCGGATCCCGGGACCAAATCTCTCCGCAAGGTTCTATAAAGACGTACCGGAGGCGTTTGTGGACGCCTGCCTGCGTGTCATCGGAAGCGGCATCGGCTATCCCGCCCTGATGAACGACGAGGTGAACATTCCGGCCCTGGCCCGTTACGACTATGCGCTTGAAGACTGCCGGGACTATTGCATGGTCGGTTGCATCGAAAATTTTATACAGGGAAAACAGCCGCCCTGGTCGGACGGGCGCTTTAATTCTCCGAAGTTCCTGGAATTCGCCCTGAACGGCGGTGTCTGCATGCAGACGGGGCAGCCTTTGGGTGTGAAAACACCGCCCGCCGAGGAACTCACTGGCATGCCGGCCTTGATACAGGCACTGGAACAGCAGATGATCTACGGTGCTGCGGAATACATGGCGGTCTTCCGCAATGAAAACGGCCGGTACGACCGGGAGCAGTATACACAGCCCTTCCTCTCCTGCCTCTGCCGGGACTGTATCGGACGGGGACTGGATATCAACAACGGCGGCGCCGTGTATCCGTCGGCTCATGGGGTCGGCCTCATAGGCATTGCCACGATGGCAGACTCCCTGGCTGCCATCGAGCGGGTGGTCTTCGAGGAGAAAAAAGCGACGCTTTCCGAACTGCGGGATGCGCTCCGGGTCAATTTTGAGGGATTTGAAGATCTGCGCGCTGATTTGCTGGGAGCGCCGAAGTACGGAAATAACGACGATTTCGTCGACAAATACGCGGTCTGGTTTGTCGAA
>CABQAA010000302.1 GCA_902461995.1 uncultured Oscillospiraceae bacterium
GCCGCACAAGCTCCGGGGTTTTGAAAAAGCGCTCGGCCGCCGGAGCGGTGAAGGCTTCCCGGACCCGGTCGTAATAGGGCTTCTGGCGCAGCCAGATCCGCACCGGTACCGGAAATCCGAGCTTGGGGCGGGCGGTGGACGCTTTGGGCAGGTGCCGTTCGGCCGCAAGCCGCAGGGCGTATTTGGTGGTGCCCCCGGCGATACGATGCCCGGCCGGGATGCGGGAGGCCACGGCGAACACCTCCCGGTCGAGGAACGGCACCCGGAGTTCCAGGGAATGGGCCATGCTCATCCGGTCTGCTTTGAGCAGGATGTCCCCCACCATCCAGCGATTAATATCCAGGTACTGCATCCGGGTGACATCGTCCATCCCCTCGCAGCGGGCGTAAAAGGCGGCAGTCTGGGCGGCGGGATCGGTGGCGGGGATATCCTTTAACAGAGCGGCTTTCTCTTTCTTCGTGAACATGTAGGCGTTGCCGATGAATCGCTCTTCGAGGCTTTTGGAGCCGCGGATGAGGAAGGATTTGCCCTTGAAATTGAAAGGCAGGGCCCCTGCAGCGGCGGCCACGACGCGGCGCAGCCAACGGGGCAGTTTCTGATAGCCGGACAGGGATGTCGGCTCGTGGTAAATGCGGTATCCGCCGAACAGCTCGTCCGCTCCCTCGCCCGACAGTACCACCTTCACATGTTCGGCGGCCAGCTTGGACACGAAATACAGGGCGACACAGGACGGATCGGCAAGAGGCTGATCCAGCGCATACTGCACCTTCGGCAGCGCGTCCCAGTATTCCTCTTCCGAGATGCGGTGAATGTAATGCTCGATGCCGAGCTCATCGGCCAGTTCGGCGGCATAGGCGCTCTCGTCGTAGTGAGCGCCGTTGTCGAATCCCACGGTAAACGCCTTCTGCCCTCCGAAGTAGGAGGCGACAAAGCTGGAATCGACCCCCCCGGACAGGAAACAGCCGACCTCCACGTCGCTGATGCGGTGGGCCTCCACCGAATCGGTGAACGCCCGGTCGATGCTGTCCACCGCCTCGTCCAGCGACATGGTCTCTTCCGGGCGGAAAATCGATTCAAAATAGCGGCGTTCCTTGACCTTGCCGTCCCGGAACCAGAGATAATGCCCGGGCTGGAGGCAGTAGATGCCCTTGAAAAAGGTGTCTTTGGGCAGAGAATACTGGAACGACAGATAGTTGTCCAGCGCCTCCGGATTGAATTCCTTGATGCAGTCGGGGTGTGCGAGAAGAGACTTGATCTCGGAGCCGAACAGCAGGCGGCTGTCGGGCAGCAGGGTATAATGCATCGGCTTGATGCCGAAATTGTCCCGCGCCAGAAAAAGAGATTCCTCTTCTTTGTTCCAGACCGCGAAGGCGAACATGCCGCGCAGGCGGGGAAGCAGCTCCTCTCCCCATTCCTCAAAGCCGTGCAGAAGCACCTCGCTGTCGGTTTCGGTGGTGAAGGTATGCCCGGCTGCGAGCAGTTCCTCCCGCAGAGGGCGATAATTGTAGATTTCACCGTTGAACATCAGCACTTTGGACCGATCCTCGTTGTAAATCGGCTGGCTGCCGCCGTCAAGATCGATGATGCTCAGCCTCCGAAACGCCATGGCGATGGAGCCGTCGAGATAATATCCCTCGGAATCCGGGCCGCGGTGGGTGATCCGGTCGGCCATCTCCCGGATGACCTCTTCCCGCCCCGCGACCTGGCCTGTAAAACCGCAAAATCCGCACATATCGGCAATCCTCTTTTCTTCCGTCCTGTGTCCGGTCTGGTATAGTATACCAAAAAGACGGGCGTTTTAAAATACCCGGCACAAAAAATGCGGAAAAGATGGAAAGCGGCCGGGGTTTCCCCGGAAAAATACCGGATGTCTCTTGACAAGCCGAAAAAGGCGTGGTATAGTAACTCTTGCCTTATGTGGGGGAATTCCCGAGTGGCCAAAGGGGGCAGACTGTAAATCTGTTGTCACCGACTTCGGTGGTTCGAATCCACCTTCCCCCACCACACCTGCGGTGAGCTGTTTGCGCGCCGCAGGTTTTTTCTTTGTCTTTGTGCCCGCGTTTAATCGGCATTGACGTTGTTAGATAAAATATCCGTATCCTTATAATTGGCAGGGATTGAAAATGAAAAAATTTGTTTCCTTTTTTCTTGTCTTATCTCTTGTCTTCTGTCTGTCCGCCTGTTCCGGTGAAATACGATTTTCCGAATTTGACGATTACAAGCCGGATTTACAGTCGGTCGTCGACTACTCCCTGACGTATTATTTGGAAAACAGCACAACGGATGATGATATGACCTTTTCGTTAAGCGATGAATCCTGGGTTTCGGAAGAAATCAGCGGTGCCGTTCAGCGCATTGAAGGGGTCGGCTTCGATTCTATATGGGTATCTGCGCAATATGTTGTTTTTTGGCGAGATGAAACAAAGACGTATGGTCTGCTGTATTCGAAATCCGCCAGAAAGGTTCTGTCATCGATGAAAAATGACTGGTACAGGGGAATGGACTATAACAAAATCGAAGGCGATTGGTATGAAATCGGTCAACTCAATGCTATTTGATTTGCGTATATTTCGATTTTTCTCTAAAGAAACCCGACATGTTTAACATGTCGGGTTTCTTTATCTTGTACGACTTCGTAATAGGTTCGCTGCTTTCAGGGGGAGCGGCAAAATAGGGATGTCCGGGCGACATCCTTAAAAAAACGAAGCGGCTGCCAAATCTGTGATCATGTTTGTCACCTGGTTTTCTTCGTGGTATACTGCTCTTATCGGAACGGATCCGCATAGACGACCCTCTGGCCGCATCGGTTTTCGGGGGGCCGCAGGAGGGGAGAATACATCGTGAAAACCTACTGGAAACTTGAAAACGGCGGTATCGTCTGGCGCCCGGCCGTGGGGGAGGGGGCGCATCAGGACGATCTCGAAATGAGCGGCCTGCTCACCTCGTACATCCTGACCTATGGCGTGGATGAAGAGGGCCGGCTGATTTTGCGGCGTCACTGTGTGTGGCCGACGCTGCGCACCATTCCGAACGATACCCATGCGTCCTTTCAGCTGGACATCACCGATAATCTGCCGATGCTGCAAGTGGATGGCGAGCCGGAGACCGAATTTGCGGAGACATTCTTCA
>CABQAA010000303.1 GCA_902461995.1 uncultured Oscillospiraceae bacterium
CAACCGCCGGATTTTGGGCCCCTGTACATTTGAGTAAAAACAATGAAAAGCGGGATGCCGAGAAGGCATCCCGCTTTTCCATACGAATGTTACGTCCGTTTCATGAAAATGGTTTCTTTTTTGCCGGCGTGGCTGAAATGATACACGCTCAGGACCAGACCGATGCCGAGAAACAGAGTGAGAACCGAGCTCCCTCCCGAGCTGAAGAACGGCAACGTGATGCCCAGAACCGGCAGAAGCCGGACGGTCATCCCGATATTGATCACCGACTGAAAGCCAATGAGGGACATCATGCCGACACACATGAACATGCCCAGCCGGTTTTTCGCGGTCATGGCGTTGCGGAAAATGGCCAGTACGATCAGCACCAACAGGACGATCAAAAGCAGGGAGCCGATAAAACCGAATTCCTCCCCCGCGACAGTGAAAATGAAGTCGTTGTTCCGGGCGTACAGCTGATGACCGCCGCCCTTGAGATAGCCCACTCCCCAGAGCTGGCCAGACCCCATGGCTGTCAGGCCCAGTTGCTGCTGCCAGCCGGTGGATTCAAGATATTGGTCGACAAACACAATGCTGAGAAAGCGCGCTTTTTTGTCTTCGTCCAGACGGCTCCAAAGGACCGGAACGAGGCCTAAAACTCCCCCAAAGCCGATCAGAAAATAGATGGGCTTGAGCCCGGCGGCGAACATCATCCCCATAAAGATGCAGAGGAAGATGGCAGCCGTACCGTCGTCCCCCTGTGCGAAAACCAGGACGGCCGGAAACAGTCCGTGGGCACACAGAAGCAGAACGGTCAGCGGCCGGTTGATATGTTCGCGGACCCGGGAGAGATGGTAGGAAAAGGTGATGATAAAGGCGATTTTGAGCAGTTCGGACGGCTGAAATAGAAAGGTTTTCGGCCCCAGGGGAATTTCCAGCCAGTTTTGGTCGTCGGTGTTGGGAACACGATAGCCAAGGGAGGTGAAGGTTAGCAGCACCAGCAGCACCGATATCCCGGCGAGGAAGGGCCAGAGCGACGCGATAACCTCATAATCCAGCCGGGATATGACTAGGGCGGCGACGATGCCAAGCACGATGCAGAGCAGCTGCATCAGGCAGTCGGAAAATCTCCCTCCTGCGCTGGTCGTGGCGGAATACACCAGCAGAAACCCGTAAGCGGCTGCCAGTGTGCATACCACAATGAGAAAGCGATCGGTCTGCCGTATAAACGTACCCACCGCATGTGTGATTTTTCTGAGTATTTTCAAGGCGGCCTCCTGTATTGCCGGCAACCGGGATTTTCTTCCAAAAGCTTCAATATGAGTATTATACCTTTTTTTGCACGCCTATTCAAGATTTCGTCTTCCCACTTTATCAAATATGTGCTATAGTTTAAGAAAGTTTTTCAAATCCGCCGAATAGGCGGACGAAAAGGAGGAACCGGGCGTGCAGTGGAGGACCCATTCGGAAGCGGAAACTGAACAGGCCGGGGCGGAGCTGGCCGTCCGGCTCCATCCGGGGACGGTCGTGGCGCTCTACGGCGGTCTCGGAATGGGGAAAACCGCTTTCGTCCGGGGAATGGCGGCCGGTCTCGGTCTCGATGCGGAAGTATCGAGTCCGACGTTTGCACTGGTGCACGAGTATGGGGGAGAGCCTCCGCTCGTGCACTTCGATATGTATCGGGTCACCGGGTGGGAGGACATCTATGCCACCGGTTTTTTTGAGTATATCGACCGGGGCGCGATTTTGGCGGTCGAATGGAGCGAAAACGTGGAGGGCGCCCTACCGCCCGACACGCTGCGGGTCCGATTCGAGAGACTGGGGGAAACGGACCGGCTGATTACCGCGGACTGCGGCGGCCGGACAGAGGGGGCACACGTATGAATCGAAAAAAAGAGGATGAACGGCTGATTCTCGCACTCGAATCCTCGGCCGGTCCGGCCTCCTGTGCGCTGCTGTACGGCGGACCGGATGGAACCGGACACCTCGTCGCATCTGCGGGCGTTCACACGGGCCTGACCCACAGCCAGACCCTTCTGCCCATGGTGGGGGACCTGCTGAAAAACGCGGGACTGACGATGGAGGACGTGGACGTGTTGGCGATATCGGCCGGTCCGGGATCTTTTACGGGAGTCCGCATCGGGGTGGCGGCGGTCAAGGGCCTGGCGTTCGCCCGGAATCTGCCTTGCGCCGGGGTATCCACCCTGGCGGCGATGGCGAGGAGACTGGAGGGCCTCCCCTTCACAGGGGTGGTGCTCGCGGCGATGGATGCCCGCTGCGGGCAGGTCTATACGGCGTCGTTTGCCTGTGAAGCCGGCCGGCTGGCCCGTATGACGCCCGACGAGGCGCTGACCATCGACGAGGTGGGGCAGAGGTTGAAAAATCAGCCGGAATTTTCAGAAAAAACGGTTTTTATGGTTGGAGACGGGGCGGAAGTGTGCTATAATACCCTGAGAGACCGGGTGCCGAACCTGCACCTCGCTCCCGACGGGCTGCGGTATCAGCAGGCGGTGGGGGTGGCGATGGAGGCGGCGGTGGTTGCCGCAGAAGGCCGTCTGGTCTCGCCGGACGAGCTGATGCCCGTCTATCTCCGTTTGCCCCAGGCCGAACGGGAACTGCGCGCCAGGCAGCTGGCCTTGAAACCGTAAGGGATGCGAATCCATATAGAAGTCAAAATCGGGAGGTTTCATCATGTCAAACAAAGCGTTCATTGCCGACCATCCGCTCATCCAGCACAAGGTGACCCTGCTGCGGGACAAGAACACGGGTTCCAAGGAATTCCGGGAGCTGATCCAGGAAATCACCCAGCTGATGTGCTATGAGGCCACACGCGATCTGCCTCTGTGTGAGGTGGAGGTGGAAACCCCCATCACCATCACCAAATCCAAGGTGATTGCCGGCCGGAAGCTGGCGTTCGTGCCGATCCTGCGGGCCGGCATCGGGATGGTGGAAGGTGCGCTGGAGCTGGTGCCCGCCGCCCGGGTGGGTCACATCGGTTTGTACCGCGACCCGGAAACCCTGAAGCCGGTGGAATATTACTGCAAGCTGCCCGGCGACATTTCGGAGCGGGAAGTGATCGTGCTCGATCCGATGCTCGCGACCGGCGGCTC
>CABQAA010000304.1 GCA_902461995.1 uncultured Oscillospiraceae bacterium
ATCTGTTTGCGCGCCATACCGCTTCGCCTCTGATCGCGCTGCCCTATCTGCTCACATGTGCGCTGATCGCTGCCCTCTTTCCCCGCGCGTCGGTCGGTGCGGGCACGAGTGTCATGCTGGAGATGAGTGCTGGCGTGCTGCTTTTCAGCGGCGTATTTCTGATCACCGATCCCGTGACCGCACCCCGTCACTGGCTGGCCCGGATCGTCTATGGGATATCCGCCGCCGTGTTCGTCATGCTTCTGCGCCATTTCGGGCGCTTTGAGTGCGTCGCCTATTTCGGAGTGCTTCTGGCAAACGCCTTTGCCCCGGTCCTCGACCGTTTCTGCTGGAGTCTCGTCTATCACGTGCGGGAGCTCTGGCAAATCCGGAAAGGGGGCGGACTCGTGTGAAAAAAGGCGCCTTTGCATCGGAAACACGCCGTCTCGGCGGGGTGTTTCTCGATACCTTTTTTGCAAAGAACATTGTGCTGGTGCAGGCGATCGGCCTCTGCCCGATCATCGCCATCGGCATCAACCTGAAGTATGGGGTCGCCCTGACGGTCTGTACGGTCGCTGTGCTTCTGCCGACGAGCCTCTGCATGTCGCTGTGGGGCACCCATCTTCCCGCGTGGCTGCGTCCGCCGGTTTACACGGTCGGCGCGTCGGTTCTGCTGCTGGGTGCAGCGGCACTGGTCAATCAGTTCATCTCTCATGAACTGTATGCCTCTCTGTATCTGTACCTGCCTCTCATGGCGGTTAATACCATTTTCACCTACCGGGCGGGGGGCTTTTCCGTCACCAACCGGCCGGTCACAGCCCTGGTGGATGCGGTTGGGTCCTCTTTGGGATTCGGCCTGGCGATCTGTGTTGTGTCTGCCCTCCGGGAAATGGCTGCCAGCGGCACCCTGTGGGATATCCCGCTCGGATTTACCCTGCAGCTCCCCGAAGCGGTGGAGCCTTTTGCCGGTTTCATTCTGCTCGGCTTCATGGCGGCCTTCTTAAAATGGATAAAGGCGCTTGCCTCCAGGGCGGCCGACCATAAGGGGGCGGTGAAATGAAGGCGTTTTGGGATATGCTGTTTCTGCTGCTGACATCCGCCTTGATTCAGAATCTGGTCCTGACGACGGGCTTCGGCACCTCCATCATGCTGCGGATTGTCCGCCGGCCCCGGGATATCTGGATTTTTGGAGGATTGCTCACCGCGTTTTCGGTGCTGACCGTTCTGCTCTTCTATCCGGTCGATGCGCTTCTCGCTGTACAGTTCGGCACCGGCTGGTCGGTCAAGATTTTCCGCCCTGTCGTCGTGATATTGATCGCGGCCCTCCTCTATCTGCTGACCGTCCTGCTCACCAAACGCGCTCTTCCCCGCGTTTATGCGCGCATTCAGCGCCTGCTGCCTCTGGCGGCATTCAACAACGTGATTGTAGGGGTAGCGCTGGTCATCAATCACCAGGTGAAAATCGAACCGCTGCCTGCCGTCGGAATGGCGGTCGGCTCCTGCCTGGGATTTCTGCTTCTGTCCTGGCTGACTGCGGAAGGGATGGAGCGTCTGGACAACCCCGATATGCCCGCCTCCTTCCGGGGGCTTCCCGCGACCCTGGTTTATCTGGGGATCCTGGCTCTGGCCCTGATGGGCTTTACTCCCGTGTTTTCCCTGCTATAAACACAATGCGGAACTCGTCGGCAGACGGTTCCGCCCCCTAGTATGGTGACAGGAAGGAACGTGATGGCCGTGCCGAAAAAGCTGCGCCGGCGGAATAAAAGCGTGTTTCACAAACGCAATACCCGTCCCCTCAAAATTCTCGGATGGTGCGCCGCAGGTGCCTTGATGATCTGCAGCGGCGTTTTGGTTGCTAAATGGGCCATGACAGATCACCCCTTTACGCCCGCCTCCTCCGATGCCGTTCCGGAAAGCGGGACTCCCGCTTCCTCTGTGCCCTCACCGGCCTCATCCGAGGCTTCCGAGCCGGAGCCGTCTGTTCCCGGAGATGACACGGCCAAAAGCCTTCGCGCGGTGATGATCGACACGGATCTGCTGTCGGACACGGATGCTCTCGACAGCCTGCTCGACCAGGCTGCGGCGGCGGGGTTCAACAGTGTGGTCTTTGACCTGAAAGACGACCGCGGCTGCCTGCTGTACGCCTCGGAAACCGAGCAGGGGACGGCCGTGCTGCGCACGCAGGCGTCCCGCTTTTCTGTAAACCCGACCCTGACGATGGAGGATCTCCGTGCAGCCGCCGCTCATCTGAAAGAAAAAGGCTTCCTCCCGGTTCCCCGGCTCTATGCCTTCAAAGATCAGGTGGCACCGTATGCCCTGGCCTCTGTCAAAATCGGGGTACAGGGCTCTCCCGCCTCGGTCTGGCACGACGCCGCCGTCAGCAAAGGCGGGGTGCCGTGGATGAACCCCTGCTCGACCGAGTCCCACCGCTATATGGCGGTGCTCGTCGGGGAACTCAAAGCCGCAGGCTTCCCGTTCATCCTGCTCGACGGCGTCCAGTTCCCCGACCGGGAATACAGCGTCGATTACGGAACGTCGGAACTGGCCTCCCTGTCTCATGGCCAGGTGCTCTCCCGGTTTATCAGCAGCATGGAAGACTTGCTGGAGGACGGCCTGATCGTCGGCATGCCGGCTTTGGCCGCCACGGGTGACGCGACCAAGCCGTTCGGCGACAATCCGCTGGTGCTGGGCGCTCCGAATGCCGCCCCCCTGGTCTTTGCCTCTCAATTCTCCGGCAGTCTCACCGTGGGCGGGGAATCGATTGAAAATCCGGCGGCTTCTCCCTATGAAACGGTCCGCCGCCTTCTGGAACAGCTGAAGCTCCGCACCCAGCTGATCGATGCGGAAAAACAGCCCTTGCTCCTGCCGGTCATCGGCAGCAGTGAAGAAGCCCGTGCCGCGAAAGAAATTCTGGGCGCCGACGCGCCATACATCTATCATTCGGCGTCCGGCCGTCCGGATTTCGGCGGATTCTGAGCCGAATTTTAGGAAAGCAGATGATCCCGTGATACTCGATTTTCACACCCATGCCTTTCCGGACAAAATAGCGGCGGGCGCCCTCGCCTC
>CABQAA010000305.1 GCA_902461995.1 uncultured Oscillospiraceae bacterium
GGGACAGTTCCATCATTTTGCGCAGGGCAGGGTAATCCGCCGAATAGCGGGTGATTTTGATGGTGTCCCGCGCGGTCATGTACTGGTTCGGATCATGCAGGCCGGTGACGTTGGTGAAATGAGAGCCCGTACAGCCGATTTCTTCCGCCAGGGCATTCATCCCGGCCACAAAAGAGGCCTCGCTGCCCGACACGGCCACCGCCATGGTCAGCGCCGCGTCGGCGGCCGTCGTCACCATGGAGGCGGTCAGCAGATCCCGCAGGGTCCAGGTCTCCCCAAACGCCATGTTGCAGTTGCCGAGCCCGGTTCCCGCGATGGTGGAATTGAACATCTGCAGAGTGTATTCACCGGTCACGACATCGAGATCGAGCGATTTCTCCTCGATGGCCTTCATGGCATAAGCCCCCACCATCACCCGCACCAAAGCACCGGGCGAATAAGGGGCATCCGCCTCTTTTTCATACAGAACCACGTCGTCCGCAGCGGTGGTACCCAGATAGACGAGCATGGCGGAGGCGGATTCGACCCGGTCGTCCTCGGCTTCCGGATAGGCATACAGAACCTCTCCGGCGGCCGGAACCGCCAGAATACCCGTTAAAACGGCCAAACAGACGAAAAAAGCCGCGAATCTGATTTTCTTCATAGACATTCCCCGAACTTTTGATATAATAAAAGTGGCATTTTCATATAGCTAGTATAGCATATCCGCCGCGGTCTTTGTACCGCTTTTGCAAAATTTTTGAAAGGATGGATTCCCGCGATGGTGTTTGTCACCGGTGATCTGCATGGAGAGTATGCCCGGTTTTCCGCCCCGGCCGTCCGCCGCCTGAAAAAAGGGGATACCCTGATCGTGTGCGGGGATTTCGGTTTTCTGTGGAAGGGCGGCAAAAAAGAGGAGGCGCTTTTAAAAAAAATCGGGAAAAAGCCGTACACGGTGCTGTTTCTCGATGGACGGCATGAGAATTACGATTTGCTGAACGCCTATCCGGTGACGGAATGGAACGGCGGTCGGGTCCAGGTCATCTGCGGGACCCTGATCCATCTGCTGCGGGGAGAACGGTATACCATCGAAGGAGAAACCTATTTTACCTTTGGCGGCGGCGAAAGCCCTGACCACGATCTGCGGGTGGAGGCCGGCGCCTGGTGGGAGGAGGAAATGCCCACTCCCGCCGAAATGCGCCACGGGCTGGAAACCCTGATGCAGGCCGACAAACAGGTGGATTATATTCTCACCCACGAACCGTCCGGAAAATGCCGCGGCCTGCTCGAAAGCCGCGGCGCAAGACTGAACGGACTGAATATCTATTTAAACCAGATCGAGGAACACGTGACATACGAACGTTGGTTTTTCGGGTGCCAGCATCTGGACAAGACGCTGTCCCGCCGCCATCGGGCGGTGTTCCGGGATGTGGTGCCGGTCCGGGAAGAGGCAAAACGGAAGAAGAAATAAGCCCGCTGCAGACAATCGAAATCCCCCGCGGAAAATCCGCGGGGGATTGGTTGTGCGTATATGACCGGCCAATCTTCTGGAGCCTCGTGCCCCTTCCGGCATAGTCGTTGGTTTTGGCGGCGGCGATCCTGCTGACTTTCCTAGAAAGAAGCTCAGGCCGGCCACATCCCCTTGGAACTCTAAACGCCGTTGAATCCATCCCATACAGGGAGAGGACTGTGATTCCGGAGAGGCCGTCATCTATGTTTACTCCTCCGGGTATACCAGTTCCGTGTGCTCGCACACCTCCCCGATTTTTTCCCGCAGGGCGAGAAAATCGGCGAAGGCCAGGGGCTTCTGGGATGCGTTGCGCAGCAGAGAGGCGGGGTGGAAGGTCCCCATCCGTAAAATCCCATTTTTCTCCACAAACTGTCCGTGTTCTTTTGTGACTTTGAAATTCGGATCGATCAGGCGGCAGGCCGCCACCCGGCCGAGACAAACCAGAATCTTGGGCCGGAGCAGAGTCACCTGTTCTTTCAGCCAGCCGATGCAGGCGTCCTGTTCCTCAGGCAAAGGATCGCGGTTTTTGGGAGGGCGGCACTTGACAATGTTCGCGATGTATATATTGTCCCGGCGGGACAGCCCCACCGCAGCCAGCATTTTGTCCAGAAGCTGGCCGCCGCGGCCGACAAATGGTTCTCCCTGCAGATCCTCGTTTTCCCCCGGCCCTTCCCCCACAAACAGCACTTCGGCATCGGGACGGCCGACACCGAACACCACGTTCGTGCGGGTGGCCGCCAGACCGCAGGCCGTACAGGCGCGGCATTTAGCTGCGAGGTCCTCAAATATCGCCAGGTCGGTTTCCTTCATCGGGGATCTTCCTTTCGGTCTCTGGATTTCCCCTTGAAAAAAACAAGGGGGTGCGGTACAATAGACACAGGGCTTGCTGTTGCCCAAAACAACAGAAATAATCAGATTACAGGAAGTGTGCAAATGGCCAATCAGGTATTAGTCGAAACCTCCGCCCGCCATGTTCATGTGACAAAAGAAGACTTGGAGATTTTGTTTGGCAAAGGGTATGAGCTCACCGAAAAAAAGGCGCTGTCCCAGCCCGGGCAGTTCGCCAGCAACGAGCGAGTCGACGTGGTCGGTCCCAAGAAAACCCTCACGGGAGTGAGCATTCTCGGCCCGGTCCGCAGCGCGACGCAGGTTGAGCTGTCCTTGACCGACGCCCGCTCCATCGGTGTGACCGCCCCGATTCGGGAATCCGGGGATGTGGCCGGAAGCGGCGCCTGCCGTCTCGTCGGCCCGAAAGGCGAAGTGGAGCTTGCCGAGGGTGTCATCGCGGCCAAACGCCACATTCATATGACCCCGGCCGACGCCGAAGCGTTTGGACTGAAGGATCGGGACGAGGTATCGGTAAAAATCGACAGCGACGGCCGCAGCCTGGTGTTCGGCGATGTCGTGGTGCGGGTCAGCGACCGGTTTGCCCTGGCGATGCACATCGATACCGACGAGTCCAACGCCGGATGTGTGGCCCCGGGCACCATGGGAACGGTTATAAAATAAAAGACGGGGAACCCGATAGCCGGGGAGTCGGCCGTTGCCA
>CABQAA010000306.1 GCA_902461995.1 uncultured Oscillospiraceae bacterium
AAGCCTGTACCAGTTCCTGGAAATCCTCCTGTTCTGTCTGGACAAGCGCGCGGGTTAATGGCATCTTTTGCCGACAAACTTCCCTCCAAAACCCGATCTGGGAAAACAGCAGGATGCTTTCTCCATCGATGTCCTTAAAATAGAGCCCCTTGGATCCGGAAAGGGGATGAGCGGGCGGCAAGGAAAAATAAAGCTGTTCTTTTTCAAATGGAAAACAGCAGTATTCCGGTTCCTCCGACGCGAAGGGGAGAATAATGAATTGGTACACACCGCTTTTTAAACCGTCAAGCAGCACATCCGTACCCTTCATCTCAGAGGAGACGGTCATCTCCGGGTATAGCTGGGAGACCAGTGACACCAATTCCCATAATGGCGCCGGAGCGCAGGAACCGATAGAAATGGTGCGCTGGCTGCGGTCAAAGATCCGCACCTGTTCTACCAAATCATGGGCCTGCTGTACCACCCGCCGGGCCTGTTCCACGGCAAGCTCTCCATTTTTGTTGAGAGTAATTTTATTCTTTTGCCTGTCAAACAGCGTGACCTGCAAAATATCCTCCAGTTTTTGCATGGAGCGGCTCAAAGCCGGCTGGGAAAGATGCAACTGCTCGGCGGCCCCGGAAATAGTACCGCATTCTGCAATAACCAGCAACTGAATCAGTTGATATAATTCGATCATACAAAGGCAATCCTTTCTACTCACTATGCATTTTTATTATACCACATTTCGCAACCGGTATTGTACTTTTTTTCGGCGTCGGATTACAATAGGGGCAGAAAATGAGGTGACGAAAGAGTGCTGAGAAGGAAAAAGAGATGGTTTGGCCTGCTGCTTTCGGCCGTGGTATTCTGTCTTACCGCCTGTAGCATTACCGCTTCCGATCCTCCTGTTTCCCAGAATGGAGACGCGGCAGAGGCGGATACGGCTCTTTCCTCCGAGTCGGAAGGAGAGCTCTATGCGGAAACGACTCCATCCGCGCCGGAGGATATTACAGTCGGTACGCAAGCACAGCGCGGTTTTCTCAACGATAATACCCTGCATACGAAGGAATACGGCGATATCCATTACAGCAGCTATATTCCCGAAAGCTACGACGGCAGCGAAGCGTATGCGTTGTTTATTACGCTGCCGGGCTGGGAAGGACTGTATTTCCAGGGCGTCGGGGCGAATATGGTGGAAGATTTCGGCACAGAGGCTCCGAAATACAACGATAAAATGATCGTCCTCTCCACACAGCTAGACGACTGGGGTGAGACTTCCGCCGATATGACCATCGCCCTGACGGAATATTTCCTCGCCCATTACAACATCAATCCGGAAAAGGTGTATCTGCACGGGATGTCTGGCGGAGGGGAGACGGGTTCCCTGGTGATGGGAAAGCGCCCGGAGCTGTACGCAGCCTATCTGGCCACTAGCACCCAGTGGGACGGCGATCTGGAAATTTTAGCGCAGGCGCGTACACCGGTTTATTTGACGATCGGTGAGGACGACGGTTATTACGGCTCGGACTCCTTGAAGCAGGCATATCAGACGCTGCACAGTCTTTATGCAGAACAAGGGTTGAGTGAAGCAGAAATCGATGAGATTTTGGTCCTTGATGTGAAAGAGCAGCATTACTTTTCGGAGCGGGGATATACGGATCAGCATATCGGGGGCCAGGCCTTTGCCCACGATGAAACAATTATGGGATGGCTGTTCAGCAAATAGTAGATAGGGAGGCGACAAACCGTATGAAACGAAAAAAATGGAAGCATGGATTTTGGAAAGCCGCTGCTCTCCTCTTGGCGCTGCTGCTTTTTGCCGGGTGCTCCAGCAGCACAACCTCGGATCTCACACAGGCAGGTGAAAACGCTGTGTCATTACAAATCAACCAGGAGCTATCAGAAAAAACATCCACACTTCAAGAAGAATCCGAAGTGCGGAACGGTACCCAGGAGGATACGCTGGCCACACCGGCTGATTTCCCGGAAAGCTATAACTACGGCAGCGGTCGTTATACGGACTGGGATTATAGTGAAATGAATCGTCGCCTGCCGGAGCCGGCGGGGAACGAGACCGTGCTAAATTCAGTTCCCGATCTCACCAAAATCCAAGCATTATATTTTTGGGAGGAAGGGAATTTCCCGGCCCAGACGGAGGTCACCAGAGGCAATTTTGACCCCGCAGATTTTCGCCCCTATCTCACCGCCATCCCTGTGCGGGAAGGGACAGAGGCAAAAGGAGCGGTGGTACTGCTAGCAGGCGGGGCTTTCCAGGCGCGGGCCAACTACACCGATACCCTGCCTACTGCCGCTCACCTGCGGGAACTGGGAAATCAGACCTTTATCGTGGACTACCGCCTACGACCCTATACCCAGGAAGAAGGCGCCTTAGATGTCGCCCGGGCTGTGCGGTTCATCCGCAAAAACGCCAAGGCCTATGGTATCGATCCCGACGATATCGCCGTCATGGGCTATTCCGCTGGGGGGATCCAGGCCGGGGAATTTTTTCTCCATTATGATGAGGACGTCCTTCCCACAGCCCTGGCCCCGGACTATGTCCCGGATGAACTGGATGAGGTTTCCGCCCACGCTTCCGCCGCGGGCATGATCTATTCTTTTTATGGGCGGCTCAGTGTGGCCTCTATGGATGAGGAAGCGCTGCGGGCAGGAGATCTCCCACCTACCTTTTACTGCTACGGGACAGAGGATCCCTTCTATAGCCAGTTTGAGGCCCAGTACGACTTGATGTAGGATGTGGGCGTTGCCACTAAGCGTATCGTTTTACAGGATTGGCCACACGGTTTTGGCGGCGACGGTGGCTGGGGGGAGGATTATGCCCAGTGGTTGGAACAGGTGTTTTCGCTGAGTTAACGGAAAGGCTTTTGACTGAATCCGTTTACAATAAATCATCAAAACATGCAGAAAGGAAGAGTTATCATGGATTTTGTCACTTTAAACAATGGGGTTAAAATGCCCTTAGAGGGTTTCGGGGTGTTTCAGGTACCCGATCCGGCCCAGTGCGAACAGGCCGTGTTGGACGCCATCGCCACTGGCTA
>CABQAA010000307.1 GCA_902461995.1 uncultured Oscillospiraceae bacterium
CCGCCGTTTTATTTGCCGTCGATTTGAAAGCGGGCGCGGGCTGCTACCGCTTGCCGCAAGATAGGTTCCTTTCCAAATTCCGGCGGTTTTCTCCTTGCATCGCGTCCCGGGCTATGATAGACTGTAGAAAATACAGGCGGGGAGGGTGGTCGGACATGAAGAAGGTAAAGGACTGGTGGGGGCTTTTGTGGCCGATTCTTCCGCTGTTCGCGGGGCTCGCCGCTCTCATGGGACTGCGGGAGGTGCTGCCTTCCAACGGGATGCGCCTGCTGCTGATCGTCCTGCTTCTGTTGGCTGCCCTCGTGCTGCTGCTCTGGACCTTCCGTTCCCCAAATCGATCGGTCGGATACCTGCTGCAGCTGATGGCGGAGGAACCGGCCAAAAAGACAAAGGGGCTGCAAAAGCTGCTCTCTCCGGGGATGGATCCCTTGGACCGCGGACGGCTGATGAACGTGGATTTCAGTAAAATGCGGGGGATGAAACGCCTGAGCAACGATTCCGAGGGGCGGGCCATTCTCCAGCTCTGGATCGGGGACGGCGTATATTTTATCCGGCTCGCTCATGAGGAAAACAGCCGGTTTTACTGGTCAGTCGACTCTTTCTGGGAAAATGGCGCCGGTCCGGCCGTTCCCGATGCCAGAGATTCCGCGTCACCCTTCCGGCACAGCCGCAATGCGAATATCGCGGTCGGCACGCTCTCCGGGGTTGCCGCCTTTTTCGTGTTTTTAACCGTGTTCACTACGGGGGACCGGATCGACCGGTTGATGAAGGATATCACCGGTGCATCCGTAACCGCTCTGCGCGGCAACACAGAGATGGCCATGCGGAAGAAACTGCCGCCCGAACTGGAGCCTTTTCAGGACGCTGTGCGGGAGATGACGGAGGAAGTTCAAGGGTATAAAATCGATTTTGAGGAATCCCTGTCCGCTATCCGATACCAGGATGTGCTCCAATCCCAGATGCTGGGGCAGGATCGGGATTTCGGTCTTGAAAACGTTATGATGACGCTCCGACGGGGCGAAACCATGGCGGAGGAGTATTTTGCCCGGATCGCCGCTGTCTGCAGCCGGGCGCATATGGAGGAGATTCTGGACCGCCATAGCGTCGATGAAACGGTCCGGCAGCGGTATTTTGACGGGAACCTCTTTTATTTCGAGATAGGAGACACCGGCCGATTCCTCAAAGTGTATCAGTCCACCACGGCTCTCGGCGAAATCCTGCAGGATCATCTGGACGCCTGGAGCATCGACGACAAAAATCAGCTGATTTTCGAGGACGAGGCGGTCATGGAGAAATACAACGCCCTTTATTTTGAGATGCAGCAGCTTCTGCAGGATATGAGCGGATCTGCTGTGGCCTAGGCCGGGCCTATCCGTTGTGTGTAGAGTAAAGCCCTGCTGCCCGGCCGCCGCCAATGCGGCTGCGCCGTATTGGCCCGCGTGTATGGAACCGTCTGGGCCTATCCGTTGTGTGTAGGGTAAAGCCCTGCTGCCCGGCCGCCGCCAATGCGGCTGCGCTGCTTTCGTACGGATATGATACAGCCGGAAAAAGCGGCCCGTGTATATCAAACCGCTTTTTTCTTTTCATTTCCGGATAATACTGGTATAATGGACAAGTATCCGCGCGTTTCGACGTGCGGCGGAATCGATAAGGAGGCGGCGGCATGAAGATACGGGAATTGCTGGACAGAGGGAGGGTCACCCTGTCCTTTGAAGTGTTTCCCCCGAAAGCGGATGCGGATTTTGAACCGATCCGAGAGGCGGTGGGTGCCATATCCGCCCTGCATCCCGATTTTATGAGCGTCACCTATGGCGCGAGCGGCGGCACCTCGAAAAACACCGTGCGGATCGCCTCCTATCTGCAAAACCGCTGCGGAACGGCCGCACTTGCGCATCTGTCCTGCGTCTCGTCCACGAGACAGGAGGTGGCGGGCATGCTGGACGAGCTGCGGGAGAACCGGATTGAAAACATCCTGGCCCTGCGGGGCGATATCCCTGAACAGGGCGCCTTTCCGCTGCCCGGCAGCTATCAATACGCCTATCAGCTCATTGAGGATATCCGAAAAACAGCCCCCGACGTCTGCATCGGCGCAGCCTGCTATCCGGAGGGGCATGTGGAGTGCGCGAGCAAGGAACAAGATATTCTGTATCTGAAACAGAAGGTGGAGAGTGGCTGCGATTTTCTGACCACCCAGATGTTTTTCGACAACAGCGTCCTGTACAGCTTCCTTTACCGGATCCTGGCCAAAAACATCGAGCTGCCGGTCATCGCCGGGGTGATGCCGGTGACGAATGGCCGCCAAATCGCCCGGATCTGCCGTCTGTCCGGGACCTCGCTGCCTGCGCGGTTCCGTATGATCGTGGACAAATTCGGTTCGAATCCCGCCGCCATGAAGCAGGCCGGAATCGCCTATGCGACCGAACAGATCATCGACTTGATCGCGAACGGCGTCCGGGGCGTGCACGTATATACGATGAATAAACCCGATGTGGCCGCCAGCATCGCGGCCAACCTCTCTCATATTCTGGACCGCGGGGAGCGATTTGTATGACGGCCGACCGGCAGGATATCTACCGCTATCTCGGCTGCCGGAACGGCCGGCCTCCGGAGGAGCTGCGGCGGCTGGTAGAGGATTCTCTGTCCGAACTCGAACGAACGGCGGCGCCTCGGCGGATCTACCGGGTGTTCCCGCTCGAGGAAGCGGCGGGGGATACGGTCCGGTTCGGCGGCCTGACCCTCGTCAGCCGGGATCTGGCGGCCTTTTTGCAGGGCTGCACGGCCCTCGCGCTGCTGGCCGTCACGCTTGGTCCCCAGGTGGATGCCTGCATCCGGCGATGGGAAACAATCGAGATGAGCCGGGCCGTAGTGGTCGACGCCTGCGCCTCTGCCCTGGCCGAGGCCGCCGCCGAAGAGTGCCAGAGGGAAGCCGAAGTGTCGTCCGGGCTGTACGCCGTGCGACGGTTCAGTCCCGGATACGGGGATCTGCCCCTGGAAGAGCAGGGGCGGCTGCTCGGCCTGCTCGATGCGTCCC
>CABQAA010000308.1 GCA_902461995.1 uncultured Oscillospiraceae bacterium
CGCTGATATTAGCGCTGAACGTGCTGAGACGGCGGGGAGCCGTCTCGGTATCCTCTGCGAATTCACTGAGCTGGAGGGCTAACTTCTCCAGGGCCGCCGTCTCCGCGCCCTTCTTGCCCACCAGCCTTTCCAGCTGATCCACCAGGCCGTACAAGCGATCACTCAGTTCTCTGAAAGACTCCTCGCAGCCGGGGATGAGCTTGCCGATGTTGTAATCCCGCTGAAGATCGGGGGAGGTACCGGTAATCATCATGATGTTCCGGTACAGGACATTGGCCTGGGATACGCAGTCTTCGATTTCAGCGCATATCTCGGTGAAACCGCCGTACACCACCTCCAGGCGGATGGTGTGAGGTCCCTCATCCAGCCAGAGATATTGCGGGGTGTCGCCCCCCAAGGTAACGATGCTCCAGCCCAGATTGTACACAAACCGGATGTCCGAAGCTTCTTCGAACGGGACCTCTTCGTCTAGATACAGTTTGCGCACAGAAAATGAACCGGATTTATAGTTCTGCTTGACGCGGAAAGACAGCTGATAAAAACCCGCGGTTTTTACCTCGAACTCCCATTCCATCCACTGCCCTTTATCGGACCAGTTTTCTCCGCCGATGGTGTTGAGCAGGGCCTTGCGCGGGTCGTAGGGCGATGTGACGCAGGAGGAATGGTCCGCTAGGGCGTACAAAGTGGGGTGCGATTTGAACGCTGCCGCCTCTCCTTCCAGGCGGATGGGATCCGCCTCGATCGGCTGGGGCGTACGCCCGTCCAGATACTGCCCGTAGCTTTTCGACCGGGATTCCTGACACAGGGACAGGGCGTTCACCGTAAAGGATTCCCGCTCCCCAAACAGGGTCAGGGTATGGGGGCCCTCGTCAAACCAAAAGAGGGTGCCCCCGTCCACATATTCATCCCGTGCCGACAAAAAGACGGTCTCCTGCCGGAATGCCTCTTCCTGTACCGGAAGGTATTCGTTTCCCGAGGTGTCCACATAGGACGCTTTGCCGCTGTCCTTCCACACCCGGGTCAGCGGCATGGCCTCCGCCGCCTGAAAAGGGGATACGCCGTCGATCAGCAAACCGCATTCGATATCGATGTCCTTGCCTGCATGGGCCGTATATGTCACGCGCAGATTATAAAAACCTGTGGCGGGAACCTGTATATCCCAGGAGGCCCGCCCGTCCTCGTCAATCCGCACAGGCTCCGTTATATCCACGGATACTTCCCTGTCCGGGCGGGGTCCGTCCGGATGGCTTTGGAGATACGCATAATACCCCCCGCTGCCGGTCCGAGCTGCACTTGTCTCGGTCTCCTCTGTCTGTATGCCGCCGGAATCGGCAGCCACAGGCGTCAGCAGCAGGATACCGGACAGCAGAGACGGCAGTATCCGTCCAAAAACCATTTTTTTCATTGAACCCACCATATCCTCCGCTATTTCAGTTTGTCGGGAAGGTAATTCTGAAGTTCGGTATCGATCACCGGCCGCATCCGTTCCAGCACCGTTCGGGGATCCTCACCGGTGTAAAGCGGAAGCTGAATCTTGCTGTGAAGCGTCCACCGCATATCATAGGAAGCCAGATCCGCGATTTTCCCCACGCTCTCGTCCTTCAGCAGATCGTAGAAGATTTCGCCTTCTTCCTCGGTGACGAAAACGTTGCCCTCATACAGGCGGCTGACGTATTTCTCCCGCACAATTTCGGGGGTCTGGTAGGTGTCCGGATAGGCAGGATCGTTCTCGTTCATGTCCAGAGCCACCTGCAGGAGCTCCTGGGGAGTGAATTCAGAAATCGAGCTTACCACCCACCATTCCTGAAACTCCGTACCGATATACTGCTTGCCGCCGGCATCCGGGCCGATCGGCAGGGGAACCGATACCACAGGCATCCCGTTCTGCACGGCCCAGGCCGCGGGCCAGTTCGGCGTAATGGCCATCGCCAGCTTATTCTGATTAAAAGCCTTGGCCATCGCATTGGATTGGAAATTATCGTCCACGCCTTTGTGCTCATAGGCGAGCCGGCGGATAAAGTTCAGCACGTTGAGACCGGGATCCGTGTACAGCTCGCAGGTGAATTTGTTGTCTTTCATACCGATGGGAGAAAAGCCGTTGGACATGCACAGGGCCTCCAGCAGCCAGCCGCCTCCCACGCCCCACTGCGTCACTTCGCCGGAAGAATTGGTTTTGGTCGTTTTCCTGACCACATTTTCAAAGGCAGCCCAATCCCATTTTCCCTCTTTATACAGCGTCATGGGATCTTCCGACGGATCCAGTACGGCCTCGGTCAGCATGGTGTTGTAGATGACGGCGAAGCCGTGGCTGCTGGGCGAAAACTCGTCCGGGAAATAGGAATAGTGCAGCCCATCCACATATTTCAGCAAATCTCCATTCACGGAATAATAGGAGGATCCATAATCGATGTAGTCATCCAAAGGAATAATGGCCCCCAGCTTTGCCAGGTCAAAACCGTAAAAGCTGGTGCAGAACATCAAATCGGCGTATTTTTTGCCGGATAGAAAGGCCAGTGTAACGTCCTGCACGAATTTGGTGGTATCCGGAACCGGAAGCCACTTGATTTTCACGCCGTATTTCTCTTCCGTCCGGTCGGAGCGGATATAGCGGCGTTCGAAATATTCGCTTTTGTCCCTGTCCGGAACGGCGCCCCACGTGGAAATGGTCAGTTCCCGTCCGCTCAAATCCAAATCCTCGTTCCAGTCGAATTTCAAGGCGGAGGCCTTGAGGGATTCGGCGGATTCCATACCGGCTTTGCTGCTGGACGGCGCCTCAGATGTGGGCTTGCCTTGGCCGCAGCCCGTCAGAAGAAAGGCCAGGAGCACCATCGCTGCAAGGAGGGCTTTGGGTTTTCTTGTATGTGTCATATAAAACCTTCCCTTTCCATATGTTTGAGTATTCTTTATGTCCTAAGCTTCTTCCGAAGGACGAAATACCACAGTGCGAACCCTCCCCCGCCCAGCAGGAGCAGGCCCGCGATCACGATTCCAATGATCCAACCGATGAAAGAGGTGTTTCCGCCGCCGGAC
>CABQAA010000309.1 GCA_902461995.1 uncultured Oscillospiraceae bacterium
CCCCGGAACGGCCCCTGATTTCGGATTTCAATCTGTCGGTCGAACCCGGAACCACGGTGGCGATCGTCGGCCCGACCGGAGCCGGGAAAACCACCCTTGTCAATCTGCTCATGCGGTTTTACGAGGTGGACGGCGGGACGATCGAGGTGGACGGTCAGGGCATCGTCACCCTCACGCGGGATTCCCTGCGCCGCAGCTTCGGCATGGTGCTGCAGGAAACCTGGCTGTTTGCGGGGACGGTACGGGAAAACCTCGCGTATGGCCGGCCGGAGGCCACCGATGAGGAGATCGAGGCCGCTGCGAAAGCTGCCCACGCCCACAGTTTTATCCGCCGCCTGCCCGAGGGGTACGACACCCGCATCACCGAAGACGGCGGCAACCTGTCCCAGGGTCAGAAACAGCTGCTGACCATCGCCCGGGCCATGCTGCTCGACGCCCCGATGCTGATTCTCGACGAGGCGACCAGCTCGGTCGATATCCTGACCGAAATGCGGATCCAGCGGGCGTTCCGCCGGATGATGCAGGGAAAAACCACCTTCATCATCGCCCACCGCCTCTCCACCATCCGGGATGCGGATATCATCCTGGTGCTGAACAAGGGGGACGTCGTGGAAGCCGGTTCCCATGAAGAACTGCTTGAGAAACGGGGCTTTTATTGGAATCTCTACAATTCTCAGTTTGCCCCGACGGAAGAATAGACAAAAACCCCCGGCTGTCAGCCGGGGGTTTCTTTTTCTATGGGTCAGGTATTCGGCAGCAGCAGGATGGACAGGGCCTTTTTCCGATCCCCCTCAGGTGGCTGCAGCCGCCCGCTGCCGACCAACTCCTTGAGGCAGTGGAGCAGAAACCAGCCGTCGGCAAAGAAGATGTACTGCAGGCCGTATTTCTGCATCTTTTGGAGATGCACGGGGGTGGCCTCCAGCACGGCCTGGATAACCGGTTCTTTCAGCGCGTGCAGCTCCGCGTCCAACTCGTTTTTCAAATCGTCCCCGATTTTCATCAGCTTCTTCTTCGTCTCGGCATCCCGTATTTGGACGATTTGCAGGATCGTTTCTCCCTTTTCCTGCGTCAGATAGCCCCGCTCGGCCAGATACGCCGTATCTTCCGCATGGAGTTTCTGCCCGGCGGCAAACCGTTCCAGCAGGGTCAAATCCCGTCCGACTGTCTGGGAATACCGGCCGTCGATTCGTCTGCCCGACCATTCCGAATCCACCTGGAAGAGCGTCACCGCTTCGTTGGCGTTCCAGCAGGGCCCGAACCACCGCTTCATGCTGTCAAAGTGCTGCGGCGGCTCGACGCCGGGGGCGAGCACGGAAGCGTAGCAAATATTCTGTCCGCCGTCCGGCCGGACGGTTGCGGCATCCTCGAAAGAAATCGACGCTTCCTGATTTTTATCTCCGCTGTACGCTGTGATGTAGGGGATCAGCGCCCACAGGGAGAAATTCTGGTCCTGATGCGGCAGATAGAGTCCCTCTCCCTCCAGGAGTCCGCTGTTCAGTAGCCGGTCAGCAAGCGGACCGGCAAAGCGCTTGGCCGCCTCGGCATACATGTGACTTTGTAGGCGATGAAGCGCGGTGGTCGGTTCATCCAGCAGGATGTTGCAGAGATAACGGCCCCCGCGCCTGATTAAAAATCCGTATTCTTCCAGATACTCCGCCTCGTTTTCAACGTAAACTGGCGATACCCCGAGTGCATCGGCGATTTCGTTGACGGTTTTGGGGGATTTCCAGGCGCTGTAGACGATGTTCTGGGACAGCGCGCTTCGGAAAAAAGCCTCGGGTCCGCCCTTGGTCCCCACCGATCCGTTAAAGCCGCACAGCTCGAACCGGATGGGATTGAAAGCCTGTTCGCTGTTTGTCCGCATCGAATCCATCCCTTTCTTCAGCTCCTTTTTCGCCTCAAACAGATGCCATTTGACCGTACCGCACGGCAGGCCGAATTTGGCGGCGATCGCCTCCTGCTTGAGACCTTCGTAATAATACGCGATCACAATGTTCCGCTGTAACCGGGAGAGGCGCGCGATTTCCGCATGCAGGCGGCCGACGGTTTCGGCTTCTGCGACCGCTTCGGCGGGGTCGTCTCCCCTCCCCGGCAGGATATCGGCAATGTCCTCCGGCGGCAATCCCACGGCAAAAGCCTGTCTGTCCCGGTAATAATTGGCGAGGGTGTGGCGCGCCACGGTCCAGACATAGAATTCTTCCGATTCGATGTCGTCACGCCCCGGCAGGGTCCGGAAGAGCTTCAGGCAGATATCCTGCGTCAGGTCCTCCGCATCCTGCGTATTGGCGCAGCGTCTGAGCGCAAATCCATACAACGGCTTTGTCCAGGCCGTGATGAGACGTTCCGCTTCTGTTCGGTTCATCGCTTCACCTCCTTGTAAGCTTACATCCGTATAGACACAGGAAAAGAAAAAAGGTTGGCATTATTGAAAAACTTCCGCTGGTTGTTGAATCAGCGGAAGTTTTGATTATGGAAACGATAAATCGCCCCGGAGCGGAGGGGAGAGCGGCAGAATCCGCGCGCCGAGAAGGCGGGCCTCCTCTTCGATATGGGTGACGAGGACCAGCAGCGCCTGTTCGGCCTGCTGCCGCAGCAGCGCGGCGATTCGATCCCGCAGAGCCGGATCGATGCCGGTGAACGGTTCATCGAGCAGCAGCAAGTCGGCCTGGGCGGCGAGGGCGCGCGCGATGGCGACGCGACGCTTCATGCCGCCGCTGAGGTCGGCCGGATAGGCGAGGAGATTTTCGGCAAGCCCCACATCGGATAAGGCCTGTTCCGCCCGTTCCCGGTTTTGTTTCCAGTCTCCCGGAAGGGCCACGGCGACGTTGTCTCTGGCCGTCATCCAGGGGAGTAGGCGGTCCTCCTGAAACACGGCGGCGGTTTTTCGCTCCCCGATTCCGTCGATCCGTCCACGCTCGGGTCGCTCCAGACCGGCCAGCAGCCGCAGCATGGTGGTTTTTCCGCATCCGGAGGGACCGGAAAGACAAACCACACCGGTTTCCGGAAAGGAGAGGGAAAC
>CABQAA010000310.1 GCA_902461995.1 uncultured Oscillospiraceae bacterium
CCCCATGCCGACCACATCGCGCAGCCCCAGCGCGGCGGCGAACCGTTCCACAAAATCCGCATAATCGTCGAGCGTCCAGGGGCAGGGCGGCTCCTGCGATCCGCCGAAGCCGGGCAGATCGGGGACGACGACGCGGAAACGGTCGGACAGATGATCGGTGATGAGGTGATAAATACGACCGTCCACCCCCCAGCCGTGCAGCAGGAGAACCGTGGCGCGCGGATCGGCCGGTCCTTGATCGATATATTGCGTATGAAGGCCGCCGATCTCGATATCCATAAGGGGGCTCCTTTCGGAAAAATGGACACAGCCGGGCACGCACGATCCGCCAAACGGAAGGGCGGCTGTCAAAAAATGCGCCTGTATGGACGGCCGCCGGCAAAAGCACGCGGACAGGGCCGGGTGTCTTGAGCGCGTTATACTTTCGTTTCGCTATTTACGATGCGGTCAAGACACTAGTATACCATAAATGGCGCAAGGGTGCAATCGGGATTCCCACTTTCCCATACTATGCAGGCGCGGGGCTGTCCCATGCGTGCGGCGGCGATTCTCCGGGGATTCTCCGCCGCGCCGGCCCGGATATGCAGACGTTGCCAGGTATAGTATAGCCCAGGATCACGCGAAAAATCGCGCAGGCACCCGGATTTCGGGCACCTGCGCGACGCGTATGCCGGTCAGCCCCCGTACGGGACCAGTTCGATGCTGTCGATCGTGACGCTTTTGACCGGTTTGTTGTTGTCGTCGGTGGAGACCGCGGCGATCGCCTCGACGACGTCCATACCCTCGATCACCTGGGCGAAGACGGTGTGGCCGCCGGTTTTGCGCCAGGCGCCGTCCAGGCTGATGTTGCCGCCGTGTTTCTCGTAGAGCGCCCACACCTCGTCCGGAATCCAGTCGTAGATATAGGTTTCAGTATATTGGCTGTCGTAATACGATTTCCAGTCCTTGAACTGATTGGTGAACTGGCTGCCGTACATCTTGGACAGCTGCTCGTAAGCGTCCTTATACTGCTGCTGCATCGCCTTCACCGTATAATCGTCGCGCTTACCGAAGGCGGAGGCGTTGCTCTGATTGATGAAGAACTGGCTGCCGTTGGTGTTCGGGCCGGAGTTGGCCATCGAGACCGCGCCGTTCAGATTGAGCAGCTTCTGATCGAATTCGTCTTCAAACTTGTCTCCGAAGATGCTTTCGCCGCCGGTGCCGTTGCCCTTGGGATCGCCGCCCTGGATCATGAAGTTTTCGATGACCCGGTGGAAAGTCAGGCCGTCGTAGTAGCCGGATTTGGCGTGTTCCTTGAAGTTCTGCACCGTTTTAGGCGCGGCTTCGGGGAAGAACCGCATGGTGATGTCGCCTTTGGACGTATGCATCACGGCGACTTCCTCTCCGGCGGCGGGGGCTTCGAGCTGGAAGCCGTACTCTTTATCGGCGTAGGCCGTCTCGACGTTGTTCGACGGCGTTTTGGATGAACATCCCGCCAGAGAGACCAGCATCAGCGCCGCCATGGCGGCGGATATCCTGCAAATGGACTGTTTCATGCTTGTAACATCCTCCTAAATCAAAGACGCGGCCGGATTTCCCGGCGGCAGATGGGTGGGCGGACAGAATCCAACCGGAGAAACCGGTTGACCTCGTCAATTTCGCGCGACTGGCTGTCCAGAAAGGCGCGGCATCCGTCGTCCGCCGCCAAAATCCGGCCGGCCTGCCGCACCAGACGGACAAACTCCCGCCTGAGCGGCACATGCGCCGCCTGCCGCACCAGCGGACAAATCCGGTAAGCGCGGGGATCGTAGACGGCACGGACCCGTCCGTCTGTCCCGTAATAGGGAAACAGCGGGAAGATCCGGCAGCTCAAGGGGCGGCTATCCCGCCGGCACCGGCCACTGCAGACGAGCAGGTCTCCGGGATAAAAGACAAACCCCTCGAGGGCCGCCGCTTTTCGTTCCTCCTCGGGACATTCCCCCGGGAACAGCCGCATGCCGCAGGGCGTCCCATCCTCCGGGGCCGCACAGCACCGCCCGCCGCAGACCTGGCCGCAGTCCCCGGTAAGCGGGGTGACGGAGGCCAGCAGGGCGCGGGCTTCGACGACGGCGGGATTCACGCGAATTCCCGAATGTCGATGGATTCGATCACGACATCCTGCCGGGGTTTATCCTGGGGTCCGGTTTCCACGGCTGCGATCGCGTCCACCACGTCCAGGCCGTCGTAGACCTGGCCGAAGACCGTGTGGCGGAAATCGAGATGGGGCGTGCCGCCGACCCGTTCGTAAGAGGCGACGACCTCTTCGGGATAGCCCTGCTCGGCAAGGCCCTTCATCTGCTGGATCAGGCGGGAATCCACGCTGCCGCACTGGACGATGAAAAACTGGCTGCCGTTGGTGTTCGGGCCGGCGTTGGCCATGGAAAGGGCGCCGCGGTAGTTGCGCAGCTCGATATCGGGTTCATCCTCGAAGCTGCCGCCCCAAATGCTCTCGCCGCCACAGCCGGTACCGGTGGGGTCGCCGCCCTGGATCATGAAGTCCCGGATGACGCGGTGAAAGATCAGGCCGTTGTAGTAGCCGTTCTTCGCATGAGTCATGAAGTTCTCACAGGTTTTCGGGGTCTTCTCCGGAAAGAGACGGATGGCAATATCCCCCATATTGGTGTGCATGACCGCAACGGTCTCGCCTTTTTGAGGCCGATCGAGCTGATTCATACAATGTCTCCTTTGATGCGGGCGGGTTCGGAGAATCCGGCCCGGTATTTGAAAGCCAAGGAAGGGCTGACAGAAACGGCCGCAAACGGGCGATGCCCCGGAAGAAGCCCGCTGCCGCGTCTGCGGCAGGAGGCGCTTCGCGCCGACAGGGGTTCTTCTATACTAAATCATGGAGTGATTTAGTATGCTTTACCCCACACCACCATTTTATCCGCATGGCGGCCGCAGCAGACGCAGGTGTCGCCCAGATGCTCCTGCTCAAAGGGCATGCAGCGGCTGGTCACACCC
>CABQAA010000311.1 GCA_902461995.1 uncultured Oscillospiraceae bacterium
CCACCAGCATACAAATCAGGGAAACGCCCGATGCCAGCGCCAGGGAAGCGGCTGCGCGGGTTCCTTTTTTCTTTCCTCTCCGGTAGATCAGGGTAAACGGCAACACATAGGAACACCCGATCAAGAAATTCTGGAGGTTGCCGAATCCCATCTGTGTGCCGATCCCCTTGATGAGCATTTCCAGCAGGTTTTTCAGCAGCTCGGTCAGCACCCCGTAAACCGGGCCGAACAGCACCCCCGCCAGCACGGCGGGCACATCGCTGAAATCCATTTTCAGATACGGCGCGGCAGGCAGCAATGGGAATTCCAGCAGCATCAGCACCAGGGCGACGGCGCTGAGCATGGCGGTGGCCACCAGGGCCTGCAGATGCTGGGATTTTGTGCGTGCGGACATGGACAATCATCCTTTCGCGGCTGTGCAACGGAAAGCGCCCTGCAAAGGATACACCTTCACAGGGCGCTGAAACAGACGCGAAAACGCGCCTCTTCTCTCATCCGGACTTCTTTCCCTATGGGAAATACACCGTCGGCACCCGGATTCGCACCGGAGTCGGCCGCTGAACGCGGTTCGCGGGCTTGTCGGCGGACGCCGTCTGCGCCGCCGCATCACCGCCGGTGGGGAATCGCACCCCGCCCCGAAGACAGCTATTTAATTTTGGCGGAATCTTCCGCTGTTATCAGTATATACCGCTGGTCTGGAAATTGCAAGCACCCGGGCGCGATTCCGAAAAATAAGCGGACACCTCCCGATGACTCACTCGACGAGAACGTACTCCTGCTTGTCCGGCGGCTCCACTGGTGAACGCAGCGCTTCGCCCTGGGCGGGGTAGCGGATGTGTATTGTTTCTCGATACTGGACCGGCCAGGAGGAATCGTCGCTCGCTTTCAGATTCCCGGTTCCCTCCACCATGAGCGTTTGGGATCGCAACAGTCCGTCCTCGCCGATATGGTATTCCACTGTCAGTGAGGTCACCGTCTGATTTTCCGTAACCAGCCCGTTCCCTGTGGCGCGATAAGGTGCCAGCTTATGGGCGGCATCGACCGGATCAACAATCATATGGATGCGGTACTGCCCTGCCAGCTCTTCTCCGTCTATCTCACCGGCGATCTGCTCCCCAGTAAAATCCACCGGGATGTGACCGCTGACAACATTATAGGGAAAAAAGCTCCCGTCTAGATACACATGCTTGCCCTCGCTGTCCTGCTGATACAAACAGCCGTTGACTTTGTAACACGATATATGGTTGTACGGGTCGGAATAGCTGAGGGAGCTCCCCCCATCCTGCCAGCGATAGGTGTTGCGGTCCAGAGAATAGCAGGGATCTCCCTTTTCGGAGTAAAGAAATGTTTCTGTTTCGTAATACCCCAATCGACCGCAGTCACCGAAAAAGGTGATCTGCCGGTGAAGCTCTGCATCCAGATCCTTTCCATCACTCCAGGTAATCTCACACGCCTTCTGAACCAGCTGCTGCCACCGCTCTTCCTCACTCAGCGGTTCCTCCGAAACCGGAGGCGCCGCCATCGTAGTAGTAGGCTCGGGTTCCCTTGCCGCCTCTCCCTGAGGTAGACGCAGGGAACAGCCTTCCAGAAGAAACGCTGCCGGCAGCGACAGCGCCCCTGCCGCCAGCCGGAGAACAGCCCTCTTGTTATTTACCGCCATATCGCTATCCCCCTACAGAACCAGATCCGGAATGTTCCCGCCGTCCACCAGCGTATACTGGTCCAGACCTTCAGGCGGAACCAACTCCACTGGCCGGCCCACATCGGGATAGGTTACCGTGAACGTTTCGGTCTGGGAATACGCCTCCTCACCGGCTTCCTCCCGTGTCAGGACAACCTCCGTTTGCTGCGAAAGCAGATACCCCTCTTTTGAAAGTTCCGCCACCAGACGGGCCTCTTTTATTTTCAGGCCGTCAAGCGGGTTGGCGTTCTCGTTGCCTTTTGCCTGCTGAAGTATCCAATCCCCGCATCGTGCGCTGTCCAGCTGAAAGGTGATCCTCGTTCCTTCTTCCGTTTCCTCCTCCTCAGCGGACGTTACCACGTCGGCAGGGATGCCTTCGCCCATCTGAAACACCGTATCCCATTCCGCCGGCTGACGAAGCCTTATATCCCCGCTCTTCCAATAAAACATTCCATCCGCATAATAATAGCTTTGCGCGGTCGTTTCCCCCAGATAAAATGTCTCCGTATCCGTAAGCAGCATGGGGGACGTATGGAGCATAAGGATGCGAGTATCCGACGTCTGCCGCAGGATAATCTCCTTACCATCCTGATACACGCGGCTCTCCGTCTCTGTCATCTGGCGGATATCGTCCTGAAAATAATTGAATGCCATTGCCTGGCGGATCCGTTCCACCTGCTGTACTGCCGTCAGCGCCGCCGGCGCAGTGGCGGAAGGGACGGTTTGCGTCGTGACAGCTGTCTCAAGTTCTTTTTCTGTGCCAGTGTCCGACGTCTGCAAACAGCCGCCTAGCAGAAGGCATCCTGCCGCCAATACCGACGCCAATATTTTCGTTCTTAACATACGGCCTCTTTCCTCCCGATATCAGCGAGAACACGCCTTCATCAATCCGGCTTTTCCTAGCAGGCGCTGTCCGGTTAGGCGGCCAGCTGCGAGGAATCGTCGCCCATATCCACATAGGTATCCAAATCATCGGGAGGTGTAATCGTAACCGGCTCGCCGGGGTTGTTATAATTCATTTTCACAACCACCCGTCCGGTGGCCGTCTCGCCCGATTCATCCGATGCCTCCACTTGCAGATCCATCTGATAGGAGGTCAGGTATCCACTTTCCTCATCCCAGGATACGGTAACGGTTGCGACGGAAATATCGTATTCTGACAATGAAACGCCTTGTTCTCCTCCGCTTCCGGCGACTACATCGTTCATGTATTCTTTCGCCTTATCGGGATCCAGTTGCAACGTTGCCGTGACGCTGCCGTCCTTCCGCTCGCTGGTGAGGGACGCCACCACCTCC
>CABQAA010000312.1 GCA_902461995.1 uncultured Oscillospiraceae bacterium
AACCGGCCGAGAAAACGGCAGGGAAGAGGGTACAGATAGATGAAAACGGCGGCGGAGTCTTCTCCGCCGCCGTCAGCTATTGAATTTTAGCCCAGCAGAGAAGCAGCCGGAGCGTCGAGCATGACCGTGACGTTCGGATGCAGCTGGAGCACGGAGGCCGGGCACTGCGGATCCACGGGGCCAAGGACCATGTCCTTAACCGCCTGGGCCTTGTCGGCACCGGTCGCGATAATGAGGATGGAGCGGGCTTTCATAATCGAGCCGATGCCCATGGTCAGGGCTTGACGGGGAACGTCTTTCACATCGGCAAAAAAGCGTTTATTGGCGTCGATGGTGCTTTCCGTCAGGTCCACCACATGGGTTTTGGACGGGAAAACCGTGGTGGGTTCATTGAAAGCGATATGGCCGTTCCGGCCGATGCCGAGAATCTGCAGATCGATTCCTCCGGCTTCGTCGATCATCCGGTCGTAATCGGCGCATTCTTTTTCCAGGTCGGATGCCGTTCCGGACAGGACATGGATGCTGTCCTCCGGAATATTGATATGCTGGAACAGGTTGTCGTGCATGAAATAGTAGTAGCTCTGGTCATGGTCATGCCCCAAGCCCACATATTCGTCCAGGTTGAAGGTCGTGACGCGGGCGTAATCCACTGCGCCGTCCCGGTACAGCTCCGCCATATTCCGATAGGTCGGAATCGGGGTGGAACCAGTGGCAAGGCCCAGCACACAGTCCGGCTTGGCAATAACCGTAGCCGCGAACAGTGTGGCGCCGGCTTTGCCGATGGCCTCGGTGTCTTTGTAAATGCGGATGTTCATAGGGATCTTCCTTTCCTTATGTTAATCAAGAGGATCCTGTATGTCGAATAGCCGACGATACAGTTCACCAGCGATTTTACTGCCGCCCAGGTCGTTGCAGTGCCAGCCGTCCAGCATCTGACCCGGGTCGTAAGGCCCGAAAAAGCTATGCATATCCCAATAGACCGTTCCGGTTTTTGCGGCGGCGGTGGGGTAGGCATTGGCGAGATATTGACTCATTGTGTTTTTGGTCGGCTCATAGTCGATATCAAAGGTCGAGATCAGCAGAACCTTAGCTTCTGGAACCGCCGCCTTGATTCGGGTAAGCTGCTCGATGAGAGCGGTTTTGAAAGTGGCGTTGTCCACAAAGTCGTTGGCTCCAATGAGATACACCACATGGGTGGGCTCCAGCGCCGCCAAAGCGGTTTCAAAAATGGCCTTGTCCCCATAATAGTAATGCTGCGAATTGGCACCGGCATTGCCCCAATTGTGAAGGATGCCGCCTCCGGGCCGGGCTGTCAGGGTTTCCATACCAAACAGAGTGGCGCTCCCGCTCTCCAGCCGGATCTCCAGACGCTTTTCCTTGCCGTCATTCGCACCCATATAGGTATATTTGGCGGTGCGTTTGCTGTTCGAAGCGGTATTCAGCTCGGCGATAGCTTCGCCGTTCAGGGTCAGTGTCAGGGCACCGCCCCCCGGCCCGGTCAGATAGTACAGCGTAAACCCGGGGTCATAAAAGGTGGCCTTCAGGGTGGATCCGGCCTTGGTTCCCACCACGTTTAAACCGAACGGCGCATCGATCTGTTTGGTGCCCGCCGCATTGTCCGGAGTCGTCACATCATAAGAAACCCAGTCATCCTGGTCAATCTTCAGAATATTGGTCCTCGGCTGTCCGGAGAGGCTGCTGAAGGTGTAAAAACCCGTGCCGCCGTATCCAAACTTCTCTTCCAACAGCGATGCGAGAGGACGGGTGATATGCCCCGCCTCGGTATTGGAATCGCCGATCATCACCACCCTCGCGGTCTCCCGTTTCGGGGCCTCGGTTTTTTGCGTGGTATCGGAGGCTTCCGTGCCGCAGGGACTCTCTTCCGTTTCTTTCGAAGGATTCGATGGAGCGGAAACGCCGTTTCCCGAAGGTACACAGCCAAAAAGGGCGCCGCAGAAGAACAGAAGTCCCAGAGAAACTATGAGGCGTTTCATAGGAGTTCCCCTTTCAAAAACGGGTGTCGGTCCGATTCCGAGCGGTAATCCTCTGTTTTCTTCTGTTCAGTATACACCATTTATCCACATTCCGCCAGTCAAAAGAGTCGATTTTTTTATGGATTCGGACAATTAACCATTTTTGCTCCTTTTGTCCGCAGCGGAAACGCCTCTCACCGATTCTGCTTACGGACATACACTGATAAAGGATCGCCCCAACCAAATACCGAATACGATAACAGAAAAGGAGTATGCGCTTTGGAAAACAAGTATTACGGCATGAGATGTTCCGGCATGTCCCGGTCCATGAACCGTGCCGGAAACTGCCGCTTCGGCTGCCAGGCTATCGAAGCCGCCCCTGTATCCGTAGAATGCACGCCGGACGGACAGCCCATGGTCGTCGGCATGGCCTATGTACCCATGCAGGTACTGAATACCGTTTACGAGCCGGAAATGGGATTCCGTCAGGGAACGATTTTCCCGGAACTCGATAAACCGTGGCTGGCAGGAGGGGTTAACTGTGGATGAGAGAATGAGGATGCAGTGCTGCATTTCCGCCTATGATTTTTCCATCTGGGAGATGGAACTGTTTCTGGATACCCACCCCTGTGATACACGGGCGCTGGAAATGCGCGAAGAGTATCAGGCAAAGCGGGAGACGCTCGTCGCAGAATATGAATGCAAATTCGGCCCCTATATCGTCAACAGCAACCAGGTAACCGGCGACCGGTGGTCATGGGTCGACAGCCCGTGGCCCTGGGACTTACAGTAAGGAGGATTGACCCATGTGGCAATATGAAAAAAAATTGCAGTATCCTGTCAAAATCGCCCGGCCCAATCCCAAATACGCCAAAATCATCATCAGTCAGTACGGCGGACCGGATGGGGAACTCGGCGCTTCTCTGCGATACCTGAGCCAACGGTACACGATGCCCTATTCGGAACTCAAGGGCCTTTTGACGGATATCGGTACGGAAGAAC
>CABQAA010000313.1 GCA_902461995.1 uncultured Oscillospiraceae bacterium
GGGGTTGACACCCTTGAGAATCAGGATGGCGGACACCACGCCGCCCAGCGGTACGGTGCCGTCGACCGACAGATCGGGAAAATCCAGAATGCTGTAGGTGATATAGACGCCGAGCGCCAGCACGCCGTACAACAGTCCCTGCTTGAAATTGACGATCAGCAGATTGAAGAAGACATCCATGTTCGATTGAACCCCTTTCGGAGGATGGCCGGATTTGTCCGTCAGCCGGCTGTGTTCACTTTCTGGGCGGAGGCATAGGCATCGGGAACGGTCAGGCCGAGGCTGGCGGCCACGTCTGCGTTGTAAACGGGGAAGCTGTCCTTGACCAGGACCACCGCGGTGTCCGCGGCCTTTTCCCCTTTGAGCACCCGGGCGGCGAGCAGACCGGTTTCCTTGCCGAGCGCGACATAATCGAGACTTTCGGAGGCGAGGCAGCCCTTGCTGACCTGTTCGATTTCAGAACCGTAAACCGGAATCTTCGCAGCGTTCGCGCGTTCGAGAACGACCGAGAGGTTATCCACCACCAGGTTGTCGGTGAAATTGTTGATGCAGTCCACCTGCGAGGCCAGGGAGGTGGCGGCGGTGGGGATGTCGGCGGCTGCCTGGACGCCCTTTTCTACAATTTCAAAGCCGTAGGAGGGGGCGAGCTTTTTGATTTCCGCGAGATTCGAGGCGGAGTTGGCTTCGGCCGTATTGTAGAGAATGCCGATCTTCTTGGCGTCGGGCTGGAAGGCGCGGATCATCTTGAGCTGGCCCTCGAGATTCAGACGGTCGGAGCTGCCCGTGCAGTTGACACCGGTTTTTTCCAGCGACTGGACCAGCTTGGCGTTTTCGGCCATCGGATCGGACACGGCGCAGAAAACGACGGGGATTCTCTCCTTCGCCGCCCCATAGGCCGACATCGCGGCCGGGGTGGCGATGCCCACGATCATATCGTAGTTCTTGGCGGCCATGTTGTTGGCAAGCTGATCGGCGGTGGTGGTGTTGCCCTGGGCATTTTTGAAGTCGATGGTGCAGGTTTCGCCGTCCTTATATCCAGCCTCTTCCAGGCCCTGGAGCAGGCCGGTGTAGCAGTTGTCGAGAGAGGCGTGAACCGCAAACTGGATGACGCCGATGGTGGGCTTTTTGGCGTCCCCGGAGCCGCTGCCGCCTTCCTTGGTGCCGCAGGCGGTCAGGGACAGGGCGAGCAGGGCGGTGCCGAGACCGGCGGCGAGCAGACGCTTCATCATTGTATTTTTCATGGTTTTCATGGAAATCTCTCCTTTATCATCGTGTATGTGAATTGTTGCCGGGCGACAGAAACATCGCCCCGGCTCCTGCTGTTCCGGCGGCGCTCTTTCTGCCGCCCGCCGTTTCGACTGTCAGCCGCCATCGCCATCGTTTATCCATCCTGTTCACCCCTTTCCGTTATCAAGACAACAAAAAAAGCCCTCGTCCCCCACAATCAGGGACAAGAGCTGACTCCTGCGGTACCACCCACATTCACCCGCCCGAACGGCGGATGCACTTTTTCCGCACACCTACGATGTACGCTTCCAGGATAACGGGTGAAGATCCCGTCGCACCTAATGCCTCACCGGCTTCGGATTGCCCTCGTAAGTCCATTCCGCACCGCCGCCGCCGCTGCGATCCCACCATCCGCAACTCTCTTTGCGCGCCTGAAACGATGCCTACTACTCTTATCTCAACGGTTTACATATATGATTTGTTTTCATTGTATGCGCGAAATCGGCGTTTGTCAAGAGGATGCGGCAAAAAAATTGCAAGCACCCGGAAATCCCCGGGCTTCCCTTGACAGAGCGGACCTTCGGCGGTATGCTATCGAATAGGGAAAGGCCCCAAAAATTGGCTGAAAAGGATGGAGAAACCTATGTCGATCACCCGCGCGCCTTTTGGCGCCATGCCGGACGGCCGTCCGGTCGAACGCATCACCCTGGAGGGAGAAAATGGATTGTCCGCCAGTATTCTGACCTATGGTGCCACGCTGCAGAGCCTTTGCTTTGCCGGGAAGGACGTCGTGCTCGGTTATGACTGCCTGGAGGACTATCGCCGCTGCGGCGGCTATCAGGGCGCCACCATCGGCCGCTACGGCAACCGGATCGCGGACGGCCGCTTCACCCTGAACGGCCTTACATACGATGTCGGCTGCAACGAGCGGGGACGCGGGCATCTGCACGGCGGCACCGAGGGATTCGATAAGCGGCTGTGGAACGCGGATATAGAAAGCGAGGGCGGGGAGCCCAGCGTACGGTTTTCCCTGACGTCGGAAGACGGGGACATGGGATACCCCGGCCGTCTGGAAGTTTCCGTCACCTTCACCGTCCGGGCCGACAACGCCCTGGAACTCGCTTACCGCGCCGTGTCGGACAAGGATACGGTTTTGAACCTGACCAACCACGCGTATTATAATCTGAACGGATACGACGGCGGCTCTATCCTCGACAACGTCCTCACCATCGACGCCGACGCCATTACCCCGGTTGACGACAAGCTGATTCCGACCGGCGAGTTTCTGGATGTGGAGGGGACTCCCTTCGACTTCCGGGGCGGCAAGCCGATCGGACAGGATATGGAGGATCCGCTTCCCCAGCTACGCCTCGGCGGCGGTTTCGATCATAACTATGTGCTGAACGGAACCGGATTCCGCCGCGTGCTGTCCGCGTATTCGCCCAAGACCGGCATCCGGATGGACTGCCTGACCGATCAGCCCGGCGTGCAGTTCTACACCGCCAACGGGCTCAAGCAGGATGTGGGCAAGGGCGGCGTCGCCCTCTACCGCCATCAGGGCTTCTGCCTCGAAACCCAGCATTATCCCGACAGCCCGAACCACGCGAACTTCCCCACAACGGCGCTGAAGGCCGGCGAGACGTTTGAAAGCGTCACCCGGTATGCTTTTCATAAGGACTGAACCGATTAGACAGCGGCGGACCTTTTGGGTCCGCCGCTGTTTTTATACC
>CABQAA010000314.1 GCA_902461995.1 uncultured Oscillospiraceae bacterium
GGCGCTCTGCCGGAAAAAATCCGAACTGAATACCGACGCCATAGCGGACATCCGGTTGGCCGTCAGCCGGGGGATGGTCATAAACGGCAGGTGAATGGCCGGCAGCTCAAACGTGTTAATGAGGGCGAACAGGATCATCGGCAGTGCCACCACCATCAGGACACCCAATCCGGCCGCCGCTGTGCGCAGCGTCGTCTGCTTTTTCACCACGAGATACCCGAGCAGCGGCAGAACCAGCAACGGCAGGAACAGATAGGAGGTCGCATACGCGTAGGCGGAAAGCCCCAGGATCCCGCACCCCGCCAGAAACGGCGCATTCCGCTTTCGCTTCAGTCCGACGACCAGAAGCAGCGCTCCCAGCAGTACCAAATCGGGGAACAGATTACAATCCAGACCCCAGCGGCTTTTAAGGATATGCCCGGGGCAAACCGCCAGCAGCGCCAAACCGGCCAGGGCGGTTTTCCTTTCGGTCATATGCAGAAGCAGCCGCCAGAATACAAACAGAGACAGACATCCGACGAGGGCCATGGGCAGCCGGAACGCCCAGACCGTGGTTCCGAACACCGCCATAAATGGAATGCTCAAATAGGAATACAGCACACTTTGCCCGCTGCCCCAGGCGATAAAGTACACCGGCAGAAACTGCCCGTGCCGGTCGCTTCCGGTGGTCATCACCGCAAAAGCGTCGTATGCGGCGGAGGCCTCGTCCTGGTTGAATCCCGCAGGATATTCGCCCAGCGCCACCATCCGCACGGCAAATCCGGCGACCAGCGCCGCATACACCGCCCATTCATACCGAAAGCCGGACAGCCGCGCAAGCAGAGTCCCCTTTCCCCTGCGAAGGGGACGAACCAGAACCAACGCCGGCAACAGCAGGCAAAACAGGATGACCAGCACCTCTTTCACCGGATTCCCTCCCCCGTCGTCTTGTTTCACATGAAACAAAGGCGGGATCCGGCAAAGCCCGAATCCCGCTTTCGCCTGGCACAAAAGGGACGCAACCGCCCCCCCGTTTTCCAAATGGATCGTTCCGTCCGCTTATTTGACCGGACGCAGCCGGTCGGTTCCCAGGAAGGGACGGAGTACCTCCGGCACCGTGACGGAGCCGTCCGCATTCTGGAATTGCTCGACCAGGGCCGGGATCACCCGGCTGGTGGCCAGCCCGGAGGCGTTGAGGGTATGCACGAAGTGGAGCTTCCCATCTTCTCCCCGATACCGGATCGCACCCCGTCTGGCCTGATAGGCGCGGGCGTTGGAGGCGGAGCTGACCTCCTTATAGATTCCCATGCTGGGGATCCACACCTCGATGTCGTAAGTGCGCGCCATCGAGAAGGAACAGTCGCCGGCGGCCAGTTTGCTCAGCTGATAGTGGAGGCCCAGCTTCTGCACCAGCCGCTCCGCCTTGCCAACCAGCTCTTCGAACGCCGCGTCGGACCCCTCTTCCGTGGTATACTGCACCATTTCCACCTTATTGAACTGATGGCCGCGGATCATCCCCCGTTCCTCCGCCCGGTAGCTTCCCGCCTCCCGGCGATAACAGGGGGTGTATGCGATGTACTTGCGCGGAAGTTCCGTCAGATCCAGGATTTCGCCCCGGTGGAGATTCACGAGGGCGGTTTCGGCGGTCGGAAGCATAAACTTTTTGTCGCTGCTCGTCGGGTTTTCGATCCAATACACTTCGTCCATAAACTTCGGGAACTGTCCGGCTACATAGCCGCAGTCATATCCCAGCATGTGGGGGGGCAGGATAAACTCATACCCGTCGGCAATGTGTTCCTGGATAAAGAAATTAAGGATGGCCCATTCCAGTCGGGCGCCCCAGCCCCGGTATACCCAGCTCCCGTTGCCGGACAGCTTGGCGCCCCGCTCGTAGTCGATCAAGCCCAGGCTCTCACAGAGTTCCACGTGGTTTTTCGGCTGGAAGTCAAAAACCGGCTGTTCCCCGAACGGATGCAGAACCCGGTTTCCTTCTTTTCCTCCGGGTGCGAGGTCCTCGTCGGGCAGATTCGGGAGGGAGAGAAGCAGCGTCTTCTGCTTGTCCTCCAACTCGGACAGCTCCGTGTCCCCCACCTTAATCTCCGCGGACAGCTCCTTCATCCGGGCCATTAAAGCGGAAACGTCGCCGCCCTCCTTTTTGATCTGAGGGATCTTCTTGGAGTCGGCGTTCTGCTCGGCTTTCATCCCCTCCACCTTGCCCGCGAGCTGGCGGCGGCGCGCATCGATGTCAAGAATTTCATCCACGACGGCGTCCAGATCCATATCCCGTTTCCGGATCCCGGCCTTGACCAGATCGGGATCGCTGCGTACCAGTTTGATGTCCAGCATGTTGATGTCCTCATTTCCTTATGATAAGGCCGGTTCGGCCTTTTTTCTATTAGCGCGGAGACAGGCGGTTGGCCAGCTCCTGCAGGTCCTCCCGACCATAGAATTCGATCTGCAAGAGGCCCTTGTCCCCTTTCCGGACCACACGGATCCGGCGGTTCAGGTGCTCTGCCAGCGCCAGCTCAACCTCTGTGAAAAACGCATCTTCCGGGAAGGCCGTCGGAGGGGACTCCGCCTTCTTGTCTTTCTTCGCCGCTTTGGCCATTTTTTCGAGCGCGCGGACCGGGAGTTCCTCTTCGACCGCCGTCCGGGCCACCCGGCGCTGTTCCTCTTCGTCCTCAAACGCGAGCACCGCGCGGGCATGTCCCGCAGAGAGCTGGCCGGAGGCCACCAGTGCGGCCACGTCCTCCGGCAGATGCAGCAGGCGCAGGGCATTGGCCACGGCAGGCCGGGATTTGTTGACTGCTTTGGCGGTCTCCTCCTGCGTCAGGCCATACGTTTCCATAAGAGTGCGGTATCCCATGGCCTCTTCCATCGGATTCAGGTCCTGCCGCTGGAGATTTTCGATCAGGGCCAGCTCGGCGGCTTCCTGCTCGGTCATTTCCCGCACCACAGCGGGCACTTCGGACAGTCCC
>CABQAA010000315.1 GCA_902461995.1 uncultured Oscillospiraceae bacterium
GTTGGGATTTAAAGAAAGGTGTGAGGATATTGACCCATGCGAACCGATTGAGCCTCCTGGTTTCGGGACGGTACGCCCTGTTCAGCGACCCGGTCACGCGGGCCGGGGGTGAGAAATTTTCCTATCAGGTCCCGACCTGGCAGGCGCTCAAGGGCATTTTGGAAAGCGTCTACTGGAAGCCGACCTTCCAGTGGATGATCGACCGGGTGCGGGTGATGAAGCCCATTCAAACCCAGTCGAAGGGCATTCGCCCCCTCAAGTACAGCGGCGGCAACGATCTGTCGATCTACACCTATCTCCGCGATGTGGCCTATCAGGTGGAAGCCCATTTTGAATGGAATGAGCAGCGGCCCGATCTCGCGGACGATCGCAACGAGGACAAGCACTTCCAGATCGCCGCCCGTATGATCGAGCGGGGCGGACGGCGGGACATTTTTCTCGGCACGCGGGAATGCCAGGGGTATGTCGAGCCGTGCGTATTCGGAGAGGGCCCCGGTGCTTACGACAGCGTCCCGGAGCTTTCTTTCGGGATCATGTTCCACGGATTTTCCTATCCGGACGAAAACGGAGACGGGATGCTGCGGGCGCGTTTCTGGAATCCCGTGATGAAAGCGGGTGTCATCGCGTTTCCCCGTCCCGAGGCTTGCGGGATTGTCCGGGATATCCGGCGGCAGCCGGTCAAGCCGTTTGTCCTGGGCCAGACGGTTTCCCCCTGTGACGCCCTGTTCCGGGAGGAGGGGATCGGATGAGCTGGATGGAGATGCTGTACCGCACCTATGAGAACTGCCAGGGGGAAGTCGGCCGGATCTATCCCGCCCCGCTCGACCGCAAGGGGAGGCCCCTGCGCGCGCCCAGGCCGCTGCTGCCGGTCGGCCATACGCTGCAGAACGCGCAGATCGAGGTCACACTCGGTCTCGACGGCACCTTCATTCCCCACGCCGCCCGGGTGCTGGATAAAAGCGAGGGGGTGACGGTGATTCCCTGTACGGAAAAATCGGCCACCCGGTCTGGTAGGACGCCCGTTCCCCATGTCCTTTTCGATAAGCTGCAGTATCTGTCCGGAGATTATCGCGACTTTGGCGGATCGAAATATTGGGGATACGAGGCCTACATAAAACAGCTTGCCGGGTGGTGCGCATCCCCGTTTGCCCATCCCTCGGTGTGCGCGGTGCTGCGGTATCTGCAGAAAGGCTGCCTGATCGCCGATCTGGTCGCGGACGGGATCCTGATCTGCGATGAAGAAGGCCGAGTGCTTTCGAAATGGACGGGTGAAAAGGACGAGACACCCCCCATTTTCAAAGTGTCTCCTGAGCCGATCGACGCGTTTGTCCGTTTCTGCGTGCGGGATCCGCAGAATCCGGAGGCCGCCCTTTGCCGGGACCAGACGGTGCGGGACAGCTACATCGCCTATGCCGGGTCCCTCGAAGGGGAGACGGACCTGTGCTATGTGCGGGGAACATGGATGCCGCGGGCACAATTCAGCCCGAAATTCATCCGAAACCCCGGTGACGGGACGAAATTGATTTCGGCCAACGACGGCGACGGTTTTACCTACCGGGGCCGCTTCGAAACCCCGAAACAGGCCTATAGCGTGGGATTTGAGACGACCAACAAGGCCCACAGCGCGCTCAAATGGCTGATCGACCGGCAGGGGTGGACAAACGGCGACCAGGTCGTCGTCTGCTGGGGTACGCGGAATGAAGACATGCCGTCTCTCGCCGGAGGATCGCTGGACTTTTTCGGCTGTCCGGCGGAGATGGCCGCGGATACCGAATCCGCTTACGCCGCGCAGCTGAGGGCCGCGCTTTCCGGCTACCGGTCCAAAGGTCTCGATACAAACGCCGACGTGGTCGTCATGGTACTTGACGCCGCGACCCCCGGCCGCCTGTCCATCCCCTATTATCGGGAACTGGGAGGGCCGGATTTCCTGGACAGGCTGCAGTATTGGTACGCCACCTGCACGGGCTTAATGAGCAAGCGGATCGAGCCTGAGGGCGGGAAGCCCCGGAGGGTGCGCTACTTCGGCACGCCGCGGTTCGAGGACATCGTCTATGCGGCCTATGGGCGGGGTGTCGGCGATAAGCTCAAAAAAGCGACGGTGGAGCGGCTGCTGCCCTGTCTGCTGGACAAGGCCCGGATACCGCCCGACCTGCGGCGGGCCGCCGTGGCGCGGGCGTCGAATCCGCAAGCCATGGAACCCTGGGAATACGAACAGACCCTGGATGTCGCCTGTGTGCTCATCCGCAAAGCGCGGGCTGACGATGAACGGCGGAGATATCCCGGAGACAGACAACAGGAGGATGGGAAGATGGCAAACAACGACTATAAGCAGGGCCGCTCCTATGTGTTCGGCCGGATCCTCGCGTATTACGACTCCCTGGAGGGATGGGCCACCGGCAACAGCCGGATGACAAATGCCAAACGGATCATGGCCCATTACCGGCAGATGCCGGCGAAGAGCGCGGAAATTCTCGAACGGCAGCTGCAGCCCTATCTGAAAAAGCTGGGGGAGAAGGTGTCCGGCCGGCTCAAAGAGCTCGATGAACTGTATGCGCTGTTGGACGGACAGGACGAAAACGGCGCCGTCAAATACAGCAATGCGCCTCTCGATGAAACGTATCTTCTCGGGTACCGGTCTCAGCTTCACGCATTCTGGACGAAGAACAGCGACAGGGAAACAACAGAAAAAGGAGAGTAAGGAAACATGAGCGTACTGACAAACAAAATCGACTTCGCGGCCATTCTTTCGGTATCCCATGCCAATCCGAACGGCGATCCCCTCAACGGCAACCGGCCCCGCGAGAATTATGACGGGTTCGGAGAGATTTCCGATGTATGCATCAAACGCAAAATCCGCAACCGCCTGATGGATATGGGGCTGCCGGTCTTCGTCCAGTCGGATGACCGCCGCACCGACGAGTTCAAGAGCCTGCAGAAGCGCGCAGAGGCGGTCGA
>CABQAA010000316.1 GCA_902461995.1 uncultured Oscillospiraceae bacterium
GGTGGCCAGGCGAGCCGCTTCCGACACCTGCGCGGTCACGCGGTTGCCTGCATTCAACGATCCCTTTTCCATCACACCGATGTGCAGAATCACACCACCGGCCGATTTTTGCGTGTCGGTAACACGGAAAACCGCGTCGCCGGAAAGGATCTCACCCGTATCGCCCGCCTGGCCGCCGCTCTCCCCGTAAAACGAGGTGACGTCGAGCACCAGCACCGCCTCTTCGCCTTCGCTGACGCTTTCAGCCGGTTCATTGTCCCGCACGATGGCCGCGATTCGCGCCGTGGTCGACAGGGTATCGTATCCTACAAAACCGCCGGCCATCAGCTGTTCAATTGCGCCCATACCGGCTTTCCAGGCATCGCTGCCCACTTTTTTGCGGGCGGCTCGGGCCCGTTCCCGTTGCTTAGCCATCAGGACGCCGAACTGCTCTTCGTCGACCGAAAGTCCCTTTTCTTCCAGGATATCCCGTGTCAAATCGACCGGGAACCCGTAGGTGTCGTACAGGCGGAATGCATCCGCGCCCGAGAGGATTTTTTCCTCTTCGGTCATTCCCGCCAACATCTCCTCGAGCAGGGTCAGGCCGCTGTCTATGGTTTTTTCGAACGCTTCTTCCTCATTGCGGATCACTTTGACGATAAAATCCTGTTTATCCTTCAGTTCCGGATAGGCATCCGCGTTTTCTGCGATCACCGTCTCGCACACCTGATACAGGAAGGGGCCGTGGACCCCGAGCAGACGCCCATGCCGGGCCGCGCGGCGGAGCAGACGGCGGAGCACATAGCCCCGCCCCTCATTGGACGGCATAACGCCATCCCCGATCATGACGGTGGTGGAACGGATGTGGTCGGTAATCACCCGCAGGGAGACGTCGCTGCGCTCCGATTCCCCATAGGCGACACCCGTGATCCGGCTGATGTGTTTCATGATATTCTGGACAGTGTCCACTTCAAAGAGGTTGTTCACCCCCTGCATGATGCAGGCCAAGCGTTCCAGCCCCATGCCGGTGTCGATGTTGGGATGCTCGAGAGGGGTGTAGTTTCCCTTGCCGTCGCTGTTGAACTGGGTGAACACCAGGTTCCAGAACTCGACGTACCGGTCGCAGTCACATCCGACGCCGCAGGTGGGCGACCCGCAGCCATACGCTTCGCCGCGGTCAAAATAAATCTCGGAGCAGGGGCCGCAGGGACCGGTACCGTGCTCCCAGAAATTGTCCTCCTTGCCCAGCCGGACAATCCGCTCAGGCGCCACGCCGACCTCCTTGGTCCAGATATCGAACGCCTGGTCGTCGTCCTCATAGATCGACACCCACAGGCGGTCTACCGGCAGCTTCAGCACCTCGGTACAGAACTCCCAGGCCCAAGCCGTCGCCTCATGCTTGAAATAATCGCCGAAGCTGAAGTTGCCGAGCATCTCGAAATAGGTACCGTGCCGGGCCGTCTTGCCCACCCGTTCGATATCGGGGGTGCGGATGCATTTCTGGCAGGTCGTCACCCGCTTGCGGGGCGGCGTAATCTCCCCGGTAAAATATTTTTTCATCGGCGCCATGCCCGAATTGATCAGCAAGAGGGATTTGTCATTCTGCGGCACCAGCGGAAAGCTGGGCAGACGCAGATGCCCCTTGCTCTCATAAAAGGCGAGAAATTTTTCCCGCAACTCGTTCAGTCCTGTCCATTCCATTTCTACGACTTCCTTCCATAAAAAAATCCCCCGTCCAATATGGGACGGAGGCTTCCGTGGTACCACCCAACTTGCACCGCCGAAGCGATGCCGCTTGAACCCCTTAACGCGGGAAACGCCGCCATTCCTCACAGCGAAACTCGGGGACGGCCCCCTGCTCCGCCCGCTTGGACGGCCTTGCAGCACACAGGCAGACGCCGTGCGGCCATCCTCTCTGAAAGCAGCGGTAACAGGTTCTTCCCGTCATCGTTTTTAGCATATCATTCTATGGTTTTAGTATAAAACGGACATCCCGTTTTGTCAAGCGGTCTTTGCCCGGAATACAAAAAAGCGGCTGCGGGAATGGCCCCCGCAGCCGGTTTACGATCTCGTTTTATCGAGGAGATACAGATTTTCACAGATTTCTTTATACACCGGCGCGGATTTTGACCCGGTCCGGTTGGTGTCTTCCGCCACCACGGCAATCGCATACCGGGGATTCTCGGCGGGATAAAAACCAGCGAACCAGCTTTGGACAAGGGGGGTATCGTCTTCGATCCAGCCGGTTTCGGCGGTGCCGGTCTTGCCGCCGCCTCCTCCGTTCAGGGGCTTGGCGGATTTGCCGGTGCCATTTTCGACCACTTCGATCATCATGCGGCGCAGTTTCGCTGCAATATCTGCCGAAAATGCCCGCACGGGCGGATCGGCAGCCTGCTCGGTGAGTGTCCCGTTTTCATCGACCATACCCTGCAAAATCGTCGGACGGACCATCAGCCCATCGTTGACGACCGTCGCCACGAGCTGCGCGACATGCACGGGCGTGGCCAGAAGAGAGCCCTGCCCAAAAGACAGATTGGCTAAAACACCGGGGGACTGAAGCTCCGTTTCGGACGGCAGCGTCGCTCTGGCGGTTTTGATCCCGTCCGCCAGCAGAATCGGCCGATCGAATCCCAGGGTGACAGCCTGATTATACAGCGCTTCCCCGCCTGCCATCTGCATGAGCTGAATAAAATACGGGTTGCAGGACTGCGCAAACCCGCCGGTCATATCCAAAACGCCGTGCCCCAGTTTGTTGGAACATCCGAATGAGAGAGACCCCACCGGAATCCGGCCGCTGCAGGCAAAGGTTTGCGTAAGGGGGATCCCCTTTCCAAGTGCGGTCGCCACCGAAACGATCTTGAAGACGGAACCGCAGTTGTAGTTGCACAGTGCCCGGTTGAGAAGCGGAGCATTCGGATCCTCCAGGTAATCGGCCAGATGAGCCGGCTGATATTCA
>CABQAA010000317.1 GCA_902461995.1 uncultured Oscillospiraceae bacterium
GCATAGCGGAAATTGAGCAGGGAACCGAGAGCCACCCTGGCCGATCCCTTGATCTCTTCGTTTTCCTGAGATCCGGCAGGCACGCTGCTCCAGCGGGTGCCGTCCGCCTTGTTTTCCAGCTCGATCGCAGCGCTTTTCGGGTTGGCATACAGACAAAAGCGGCCGTTTTCCGCTACTTTCTGCATCTCGTCGGGATGCACACTGTCCGCGCTGAAATCGATGGGGGTGACCACCTCTTCGGACGGAGTCTCCAGCGTGGCTCCCTTCGACGCCTGGAACATCAGCAGAACGATGCCCGCCGCCACAGCCACCGAGAGGCCGGTGCTGAGTATGGTTTTCAGCTTGGCTGCTTTCATGGGCCGCACAACCTTTCCGATGCGCTAACGCAGGCGCAGTTCGTTGATGATCATCCCGATAAAGCTGATGAGCTGGGTAAACATGCTGTAGCCGATCGTCACAATCAGCATCACCAGATACATGCCGAGGAGGCTGACCAGAGTGACGGCGATGGTTTTCCCCGCGGTATACTGATGCACTTCCCGGATAGCCATGAACAGGTTAGCCCCCGTCCAGACATACGCCACCGCTTGCACGATCCCCAAAAAGGCGGTCTCCTCGAGCGAAAAGACGTTGGTAAGCCCCGTCAGAACCGCCAGGGATAGGACATAGGGCAGCAGGGCATAGGCGGTGAAGATCCAGATCTCCCGGAATTTTCCCTCGCCGTCGGCCAGGGTGCTGACCGCCCAGTTGCACACGACAAACACCACGAACAGGCCGATGGTCATGGCCAGCGGAATGAACACATTGAACCGGTCGGTGCGGTTTTCATTGAAGTGGAAGCCCGTGAGCTGGCTGTTGATGACCGAAACCAGGAAGAACAGCACCAGAATGATGTTCGCCAGCAGAACCGACCCTTTTTTCTCAACTTTCATCTCATAATAGGCTTTAAAGGGGTGGAACATGCAGCGGAAGGGATAGGCCCACTTGCTGATCTTCAGCCCGTATTCGCTCTTCCGATGGCGTTCCTTATAATTGACGATCCCCACCATGAGGAGAAGGAGCACGACAACGGCAAACACAATCCAGGTGAAATTCTTCCGGAATCCTTCGTCCCGTTTGGCGGCAAACGCGTCGGAATATCCCTGGCGGCTGTTTCCGCGTTTGTAATACGCCATCGCCTGATCATAATCACCGGCCTGTTCATAGATTTTGCCCATGCCGACGTTGGCGAGTTCATAGTTGGCGTCCTTGCGCAGGATCTGCTCCCAGTTTTCCTTGGCCTGCTCGTACAGACCGTCGTTGTACAGCGCGATCGCGGCCCGGATGTTGACGCCGAAATCGGTCGGCCGAAGCACCGTCAGGCTTCGGGCGCCGCTGTCCAGCACCAGCAGGCTGTCGCTCAGATTTTCCACCGCCACCGGGGTTTTGAACGTGCCGGCCTGGCTGCCGCTTCCCCCGAAGGCATACAGCAGGTTGGAGGCCTGGTCATACTGAAACAGACGGTTCCGAGTGCTGTCCAGAGCGGTGATGAATCCCTGCTCATCCACGGTGATGTCGCTGAACGAAGTGGAAATGGTCAGATTGCTCCGGCTGTCGAAATAGGTCTCCAGATCCCCGTAAAACGCCACCTTTCCCTGCTCGTCGAGCAGGATGTTGGTCCCCTGCGGGTTGAGCTTACGGATCTGCCCGCTTTCGAGTCCGGTTCCGCCTTTGAGGGTGTAGACGAAATTTTCCGCATCGATATCGAAATTGATGAAGGACGTCGGGACGTTGCGTTGCAGGCCGGACGCCGCTTCTTCGCTGAGGATTTTCTTCCACAGCTGGTTGCGCAGGAGCTCAAACGTCACCGTCACCCGCTCACTGCCGTAAAATCCGATAAACTCAAAGTTCTGATCGTACTGCAGCGCTCCCGAGCTGGTGTTGGCGGACAGGACATACACGATGCCCGCACTGTCGACCAGCACCTTGGCAGGGGTGTATTCGAAGCCCTCTTCCACCTTGTCGGCCGGCGGCGCGCCGATGACGTCGGTCACCGTACCGTCGGGGTCCGCGACATAAACACCCGGTGCCTTTTTATCCGCCACATAAATCCGGCCCTGCCGGTCTATGAATAGGCCGAGCGCCTCGGCAAAAGTAATCGGTTCCCCGTCCTTTTGGAGACGGATCTCCCGCTGGTAGCGCAGGCCGCTGTCCAGCACAACCAGGCGGCTGTTGCCCGCGTCCAGGACAAACACGTCGCCCTCACCCGTGACATACAGATCGGCCGGATCCAGAAGATCCGTGCCGCCGAACGCGTCCGCGCCGCTGACCGGCGTGTCCGCCGTATACGGAGCGGGAACCGGCACCGAGGTTTCCCAGTTGTCGTATGTATAGCTGAACGACGTCCCTTCCGCGGACGCGGGCAGGATCAGGATGCTCCCCGCCAGCGTCAGCAGAAGCAGCCGTCTAAACGGTTTGCGGATCCATCCGCGGCCCTTTTCCCGAACGGCCGGGGCCGCATCGCACCCGGACCGGCGTGCGCCGCCCCATCTGTTGCCGACCATGTGGCCACGCCCCCTTTCCCTTGCTTCTTCCAAACCGCCGCGGCTGCCCCGTTTCCATACGGAACCGGGGGAAGCAGGGCGGTGTCAAGGCCGCGCCGGCGGCCGTTATTTCATGCCCGAGGTAGACATCGTTTCGAGAATCTGGTTCTGGGCAAAGACAACCAGCAGCATGGGCGGAATCATCAGCAGAAGACCAAACGCCGCGCCCGCACCCGCGCGGGCGGTGCCGCCCGCCAGCACCTGGCTGAGAAGGGAGGCCACCATCTTGATTTTCTCGTCATAAACCATGACCGTCATGTCGGTGCCGCCCGTGTTGTTCCAGACGTTCTGAAACGCGAAGATCGCAATGGTGAGCC
>CABQAA010000318.1 GCA_902461995.1 uncultured Oscillospiraceae bacterium
AGTATACGAACATCGCCTACCCAATCCCCTTCGATCCGCCTTACGTGCCGGTGGAAAATCCGACGGGGCTGTATACCCGCACATTTTCTTGGAAGGTGAGAGAGGGTCGGCGCGGGTATCTGGTGATGGAAGGGGTCGACGCGGCTTTCTATCTGTTTGTCAACGGGACATTTGCCGGATACGGGGAAATTCCGCATTCCACGGCCGAGTTTGATGTTACACCGTATCTGAAGGAGGGGGAGAACCGCCTTCACGTGCTGGTGCTCAAATGGTGCAAAGGCACCTATTTGGACGACCAGGATAAAATCCGGCTGTCCGGCATTTTCCGGGATGTTTATCTTTTAGACCGTCCCGAAACCCACGTGACCGATTATATTGTCCGGACAACCGTGTCGGCCGGGGAAACGGCGGAGGTGGCGGTGGAGCTGAAAGGCGCTGCGGCTGCCGGTGCGCGCGTTTCCCTGCTTGACCCGGATGGAAAGCTCTTGGAAGAGCAGGCCGCCGACCGGGATGGAAAAGCGTGTTTCTGTGTGCGGAGTCCCCGCCTTTGGAATGCGGAGGAGCCGGTGTTGTATGAGCTGCGCATCGAAGCGGCCGGGGAGCATATCGCCGAAGCGGTCGGACTGCGGGAAATTCGGATAAAAGACGGCGTTTTTCAGATCAACGGGGCGCCGGTGCGGTTCCGGGGGGTCAACCGGCACGACAGCGATCCTGTCACGGGGTATGCGGTGACAGAAGAGGCGATGGAGCGGGACCTGCGCCTGATGAAAGCGTACAACATCAACGCCGTGCGCACTTCCCATTATCCGAACGATCCCCGCTTTTACCAATGGTGCGACCGCCTGGGATTCTATGTGATCGATGAAGCGGATCTCGAATGCCACGGGGTCACCATGACGGGACTTGGAAGCTATGAGGGCTCGTTCGACCGCCTGGCGGATGATCCGGCCTGGCGGGATCTGTTCCTGGAACGGCAGAGAGCGCTGGTGGAGCGGGATAAAAACCGGCCCTGCGTGGTGATGTGGTCCATGGGAAATGAAAGTGGCTGGGGCTGCAATTTTGAGGAGGCTCTGCGGTGGATCCACGAGCGGGACAATACCCGGCCCGTCCATTACGAAGGCGCTTCCAACGTCGGAGGCTATCCGGGGGATTCTCAGCCCGGTCCCGATGTGACCAGCCGGATGTATCCGGAGATCGATTGGTGCCGGACCTATTGCGAAAGCCGGAGGGATCCCCGTCCGTTGGTGCTGTGCGAGTTCTGTCACGCGATGGGGAACGGCCCGGGAGACATCGGGGATTACTGGGAGGCGCTGGAGCAATATCCGCAGTTTGCGGGCGGATTTATCTGGGAATGGTGCGATCATGCAGTATCGGCGGGGCAGACGGAGACCGGAGAACCGCGGTATCTGTACGGCGGTGATTTCGGGGAATGCCGCCACGACGGCAATTTCTGTGTGGATGGACTGGTCCTGCCCGACCGTACACCGTCCACCGGTCTGCTGGAGGTGAGCGCGGTTTGGCGGCCGGTGGACGTGCGGCCGGTCCGGTTGGAAGAGGGGCGGATCGCCGTCGTCAACCGTCAGGATTTCCGGACGTTGTCCCATCTGTGCGGAACCTGGGAAATCACGCGAGACGGGGAGACAGCCAGCCGCGGCGATCTGCCCCTCCTGGATACGCCGGCCCGCGGGACGGAGGAAATCCGGCTGCCCTATATTCTTCCAGAGGACGGGGTGTGTGCGCTCAATCTGCGGTTTTATCAGAGAGATGGGGATGCGTGGGTTACGGCCGGCACCGAAGCGGCCTTTGTGCAGCTGCCCCTGCCCGTGCGGAAGGCAGCGGCTGTCCCGCAGCCGGCACCGGACGGGAGGGTGGTCTGCCGGGAGCAGGGGGACCATGTGATCCTAATCGCCGGACCCAGTACCCTCGTGTACGATCTGCAGACGGCCTCGTTCAGGAGCTGGTCGGTGCGGGGACGGGAGCTTTTGCGTCGGCCGATGACGTTTCAGGTCTGGAGGGCGCCGACCGACAACGACCGGAATGTGCAGAATGCCTGGCGGGCAGCCGGATACCATCAGCTGCAAACCAGGGTGTACCACACCGCGATCCAGAAAGTGGAGGGCGCCTGCGTGCTGGAAAGCGCGATCTCTCTCGTCCCGGAGCAGATGCTCGCTCCCATGATCCGGGCAGATGTCCGCTGGACGGTTCAGGCCGATGGAGGACTGCATTTAGAAACCCGGGTCCGGGTGGAGGAAGCGGCGCCATATCTGCCGCGGTTCGGCATTCGTCTGTTCCTGGCGGAGGATATCCGCCATCTCACGTATTTCGGATATGGTCCGTATGAAAGCTATATCGATGCGCACCGCGCCTCCCATATGGGACGTTTTGTGTCCACGGTGGAGGAACAGGCGGAGCCGTATATCCGGCCGCAGGAGCAGGGAAACCATCATGCCTGCACTTTTGCGGAACTGACTGCCCCCGACGGGACGGGGCTGCGGGCAGAAGGACGGCCCTGTTTCGATTTTTCCGCACTGCCCTATTCGGCAGAGGAGCTGGAGGCCGCACCGCATCGGTACGATCTGCCGTCGTCGTCGGGAACAGTTTGGAGCCTCGATTACCGGCAGAGCGGCATCGGTTCCAACAGCTGCGGACCGGCTCTGGCGGAGGCCTACCGCCTGGGCGAGAAAGCTTTTACGTTTGCGGTTCAACTATCCCCCTCAAGTGAACTGTCAAACTAAGTGCAACGGAGAACGAAGCTCAAAGTCCCAGAGATACCGCAGGATTCTCTATGAACACCTTTTTCAGAATGCTGCACCTGATAGTATAATTCATCCCTTAATAAAAAACCTGC
>CABQAA010000319.1 GCA_902461995.1 uncultured Oscillospiraceae bacterium
CATTCCGAGGCCCACCGCAATGGCGATATCCATATTCACGATCTGGATTTTCTGACTCTGACCACCACCTGCTGCCAGATTGATATTCAAAAGCTGTTCCGCGGTGGTTTCGGCACCGGTCACGGTTTTCTGCGGGAACCCAACGATATCGCGAGCTATGCGGCCTTGGCTTGCATCGCCATCCAGTCCAATCAGAACGATCAGCACGGCGGCCAAAGCATCCCGAACTTCGACTACGGTATGGCAGAGGGCGTCAAAAAAACCTACCTCCGCCTTTACCGCCAGAATCTCGCCCGGGCGCTGGATCTCCTGACCGACGCGAAAGAGCCGGAAGAAACGGCCAAAAAGCTGATCGCGGCCGTCGAGGATGAAACCGGCACAACAGCCTCTTTGTCGGGCGGCAACGGTTTCGATGAGGCGGTTCTCGAAGCGCTTTCGGAAACCGTCGACCGTCCCATGGCGGAAAAAATTCTCGCGTTCGTCCGCAAACGGGCGGACGAAGAGACCGAACGCGCGACGTACCAGGCGATGGAAGCGTTGGTTCACAATCTCAATACCATGCATTCCCGCGCCGGCGCGCAAATCCCCTTCAGCTCCATCAACTACGGCCTGGACACCACCCTGGAAGGCCGGATGGTGATCCGCAACGTTCTGCTCGCCACCGAGGCGGGACTTGGAAACGGGGAAACCCCGATCTTCCCGATTCATATATTCAAAATCAAGGACGGCATCAACTACAATCCAGGCGAACCGAACTACGATCTCTTCAAACTGGCCTGCCGCGTCAGCGCCAAGCGTCTGTTCCCGAATTTTTCCTTTATTGATGCCCCCTTTAATCTCAAATATTACAAGCCCGGGGATCCGAACACCGAATGCGCCTACATGGGCTGCCGCACCCGCGTGATGGCCAACTCCTATGATCCCTCCCGTGAAGTTGTCTTCGGCCGCGGCAACCTGTCCTTCACGTCCGTCAACCTTCCCCGCATCGCCATCCGCAGCCACGGCAACGTTGATTTCTTCTTTGAAGAGCTGGACCGCAAGATCGATCTCGTCATCGATCAGCTTCTCGAACGCTTTGAGGTGCAGTGCAAAAAGAAGGTGCGCAATTACACCTTCCTGATGGGTCAGGGCGTTTGGATCGATTCGGACAAGCTGGACCCGGACGACGAGGTGCGGGAAGTGCTCAAGCACGGCACCCTGACTCTCGGCTTCATCGGTCTCGCGGAATGTCTCAAATCCCTGCTTGGGACCCATCACGGGGAAAGCCGGGAGGCGCAGAACCTGGGCCTCGAAATTGTGGGCTATATGCGCAAGCGGATGGATGAAGCGAGCCAGAAATATCACCTGAACTTCTCCCTGATCGCCACGCCGGCCGAAGGCCTCTCTGGCCGCTTCGTCCGGATGGACCGGCAGAAATACGGGTCCATCGCCGGCGTGACCGACCGGCCGTATTACACCAACTCGTTCCATGTCCCGGTTTATTACGACATCAACGCGTTCGATAAAATTTCGATCGAGGCGCCGTACCACGAACTGACCAACGGCGGTCATATCACCTATGTGGAGCTCGACGGCGATCCCTCCGAAAACCTGGAGGCCTTTGAAACCGTGATCCGGGCCATGAAGGAAGCGGGCGTCGGCTACGGCTCGATCAACCATCCGGTCGATCGGGATCCGGTCTGCGGCTACACCGGGATCATCGGAGACGTTTGCCCCCGCTGCGGCCGCCGCGAAGGGGAGGCCCTCTCCCCCGAAAAAATTGCGGAACTGCGCAAAATGTATCCCAATATGCCCTGTTCTTGCCATTAACACACCCATTTCAACATAGAAAGGACAGAATCGTATATGGAAAAGACCACCGCTGCAGGAGAAAACGTCGGATTTGAGCGCATTCGCCGGATTACCGGTTATCTGGTCGGTACCCTCGATCATTTCAACGACGCGAAATACGCCGAAGTGCAGGACCGCGTCAAGCACTCGATGGGGACCGGCACCGGCGATATGGAGCAGATCTGAACCAGCGCGTGATCCATCAAAAGCGCCAGCGGACCTCGGTCGCTGGCGCTTTTACCACGCTTACCTTTTTGTGGAGAGGAGCCTCAATATGGCCGTCATTCGTCTGGCGGGCGTCATCCGGGAATCCATCGTGGACGGTCCGGGATTCCGCTTCGTCGTGTTCACACAGGGGTGCCCCCACCATTGCCCCGGCTGTCAGAACCCCGATACACACGATCCGGCAGGAGGATACGAAGGCGATACCGACCGTCTCTTTGAAGAATTCTGCAAGAATCCCCTGCTCGCCGGCATCACCTTTTCGGGCGGCGATCCCTTTCTGCACCCTTTGCCTCTGGTAGATTTGGCCCGCAAGATCCATGCACAGTGGAAAACCGTCATTACCTATACGGGATACACCATCGAATATCTGATGGCTCACTTGGATGAACACGAAGGATGGCGGGAGCTGTTGCTGGCAACCGACCGCTTAGTGGACGGCCCGTTTATCGAGTCCCTGCGGTCTCCCCTGCTGCATTTCCGGGGATCCTCCAATCAGCGGGTTCTGGATCCGGCCGCCTCCCTGGCAGCCGGCCGGCCGGTGGAAGTGGATTTCTGAGACCGTCAAAAGAGCCGGGAACATGTTGTTCCCGGCTCTTTTCGTTTTTTATTCTTCCGGATGGATTACAACCCGCAGCGCCTTCCCCTGGGGCGGATAGCTTTCAGCCACAAGCGGATCGATTGTGATCGTCATCTTTCCCCGGATATCGGCAAAGGTGGCGGCTCGGCCGTCTTGGAACACGATGACGGTATCGTCCGAAACGGAGAGGTCGATGCAGTCGAACCGCTCCCA
>CABQAA010000320.1 GCA_902461995.1 uncultured Oscillospiraceae bacterium
CAGGCAGTCCTGCACGTCCTGAAAACCGATCTTGCTCTCGTTTTTCAGGTACCGGCCGGTCTGCTTGAGATAGGCGTCGATCTGGGACACGAAAGCCGAACGCACGGCCTTTTCCGGGGAACCGCCGTGCTCGAGATAACTGGAATTGTGGTAATATTCGAGCAGATTGGTCCGGTTGGAGCAGCACCAGGCCACCTGGAGGCGTACCTTGTATTCCGGCTTGTCCGCCCGGTCGCGTCCGCGGCGCTCCGCCGACCAGACCTGCACCCCGGTCAGCGCTTCCTCACCGACCAATTCGCTCACATAATCGGCGATGCCGTTCTCGTACCGGAATTCTTCGGTTTCAAACTCGCGGCCATGCTGGTTCCGCAGAATGAAGAGCACGTTGGGGTTGACGATGGCCTGCCGCTTCAGAATGTCCTGAAAATAGGCAGCCGGCACCGCAATATCGGTGAACACCTGGAGATCGGGCTTCCAGCGGATGATGGTGCCGGTGTCCTTTTTGGCATACGGCTCCTTCTGCAGTCCTCCGATATTTTCACCGTGCTCGAAATGCAGGGTGTATCGGAACCCGTCCCGCCGCACCTCCACATCCATATATTCCGAGGAATACTGTGTCGCGCAGGCGCCCAGACCGTTGAGCCCGAGGGAATATTCGTAGCTTTCGCCCTCGTTGGTGTTGTATTTGCCGCCCGCGTACAACTCGCAGAAGATCAGTTCCCAGTTGTACCGATTTTCCTTCTGGTTGAAATCGACCGGCATGCCCCGGCCGAAATCCTGTACCTCAAAGGAGCCGTCCTCGTACCGGGTGGTGACGATCCGGGTGCCGAATCCCTCTCTGGCCTCGTCGATCGAATTCGAGAGAATTTCGAATACAGCATGCTGACAGCCCTCGAGACCGTCCGAACCGAAAATGACCGCCGGGCGTTTGCGGACCCGGTCGGCGCCTTTCAGGGAGGTGATGCTGTCGTTGCCGTAGCTGGGCTTTTTGGGGGCCATAATCTGCATCCATCCTTTTGCGTTTTACAGGTGTGCAATCAAAGAGAAGCCATTCGAGCCGGAACAGCAGGAATGGCTATAGCTTGTTTCATACCCTTCTACTTTATACCATTTGTTCGGTTCCGTCAAGCCTTCCCGGCGGCCGCGTGCGCAAAACTGCCGCAAATTTCAGCATTTTGTGCGGGACAACTACGCCCCTCTCCACAGAGAAACAATCGTGTCCGGGACCCTGTCCACGGTTTGAAATATCCGGCTGCCGGCGTCTTTCTCTTTATTGTATTGCCACACACATATCGGCTCAGAAAACGCCCGCCTCGTTGTGGTTTTATCCACGGCGGGGCGGGCGAAGGAATCGTCCTATTCGGTTTTGCCGATGTCGCGGCGGTAATGTGCCCCGTCGAAATTGATGCGGGCAACCGCCTCGTACGCTTTATCGAGCGCTTCTTCCAGAGTTGGCGCCGTGGCCGTGACCCCCAGCACCCGGCCGCCGTTCGTCTTGAAGCAGCCGTCCTCCACCTTGGTTCCGGCGTGATACACGACGGCTCCGGGAACCTGCCCCTGCCCGTCAAGCCCTTGGATGACCAGCCCTTTCTTATAGGCGGCGGGATAGCCGCCCGACGCCATGACCACGCAGGCGCAGGCGTCCTCGCTCCATTCGATGGGCAGGTCGGCCAGCCGTTCCTCGATGACAGCCTCAAGAATATCGATGAAATCGGTTTTCAGCCGGGGGAGCACCACCTGGGTTTCGGGATCCCCGAAACGGCAGTTGTATTCGATCACCTTGGGCCCGTCAGGGGTGAGCATCAACCCGAAATACAGGCAGCCCTTGAAGGGCCGCCCCTCGGCGTTCATCGCCGCGATGGTGGGCTTAAAGATATGCTCCATGCACCAGTCCGCCTGTTCCTCCGTATAGAAGGGGTTGGGACTGATGGTGCCCATGCCGCCCGTGTTGGGGCCCATGTCCCCGTCGAACGCTCGCTTATGGTCCTTGGAGGAGACCATGGGCCGCACGGTCCGGCCGTCGGTAAATGCAAGCACCGATACCTCGGGCCCCGTCAGGAACTCCTCCACGACCACCCGGGAGCCGGAAGCGCCGAACACCCGGTCCTCCATGATATCGTGGATGGCCTGCCGCGCCTCTTCGTAATCCGCGCAGAGCAGGACACCCTTGCCGAGCGCCAGCCCGTCCGCCTTGACGACGGCGGGATAACGGTTTTCCTGCCGGATGTAGCGCAGGGCCTCAGCCGGATCTTCAAACACCTCGTATCGCGCGGTAGGAATATCGTACTGTCTCATCAGGTTCTTGGAAAACACCTTGCTGCCTTCCAGAATCGCGGCGTTCGCCCGGGGGCCGAAGTCCGGGATGCCCGCCGTCTCGAGGGCGTCCACCATTCCCGCCACCAGCGGATCGTCCGGAGCCACGAACACCATATCCGCCCCGCACTCCTTCGCGAGCGCCACGACGCCGGCCACATCGGTGGCGGCCACATCATAACACGTAGCGTCCCGGGATATGCCGCCGTTTCCGGGCGTGCAGAACAGACGGCCGCAGCGAGGGCTCTCCCGTAGCTTGCGGATGATGGCGTGCTCCCGCCCGCCGCCGCCGACGACCAAAATATCCAGCATTTTTTTCATGCGTATATTCCCCCTGCAGGCTCTTTATCGGTGCGACCCCGGATTAATGATGGAACAGGCGCAGGCCGTTGAAGGCCATGACCATGCCGTACCGGTCGCAGGTCTCGATGACGTTGTCGTCCCGGATGGAACCGCCCGGCTCAGCGATAAACTGCACGCCGCTGCGGCGGGCCCGTTCGATGTTGTCCCCGAAGGGGAAGAAGGCGTC
>CABQAA010000321.1 GCA_902461995.1 uncultured Oscillospiraceae bacterium
GGGTGGTGGTCACGGCGATCGGTATCGACGATAGGAACGGCGCGTGCGGCGTCTCGATTCAGGCGATCGAAGTTCTCAAAACCTCCGGAAGCCTGACCGAACAGGAAGACAACGTCACGTCGGTCTATGCCGTCGAAGGGCAGTCGGTCGCCGGGGCGCTGACGTCGTTTGTCGCGGATTCCGGCCGGAGCACCTATATCCTGCACAATAAAATCATCGCGCTGGGGCTGTCCCAGATCGAGAGCAAACCGCTTGAAACGCTCCTCGACTATTTTATACGCAACCATAAAGGGCGCCCGCTGGTCGATATGGTGGTCTGCCGCGGGGAAGCCGCTCAACTGTTGGAGGTCCCCTCCGAAAGCACAGCGATCCCCTCCGAACACATTGCCCGCCTGCTGGAAGAAGGGTACCGGTGGGGATACGCCGTCCGTACCCGTATGCTGGATGTGGAACGATCCCTCAGCGGCATGTACGATGCCGCGATGCCGATCGTCAAAATCGAAGGGGAGGGGGAGGAACAGCGGATCCAGCTTGATGGCACGGCCTTGTTTAAAGCCGGACGATACGCTGGGGAATTGGATGCAGACGAGACCCACGGACTGCTGTATGCCCGCGGAGATTTCAAGAAGGGCGTCTATGTGATGCCGGTTCCCGGAAGACCGGAAGAGGAAAAAATCACCGTCGCGGTCCAAAACGCCTCCACCAAGGTGAAAATTTTCCCCGAGGGTGAGGGCGCTCGTTATGCGTTCCGAATTCAGTGCGAAGCCGAGGTTTTAGAGGAGTTCCTGCCGGGCCATCTGACGCTGGAGGAAATCCGCGGGGCCGAAGGCCGGCTCGAGCAGATTATCGAGAGCGAGACGGAACGGGCGCTCGCCGTTTCGATCGGGTATGGCTGCGACGCCGCCGGACTCGGCAGGCTGACGCAGAAACGATATCCAGACCTGATCCGCGGACAGGAGGATATCTGGGTTGAACGCTTGAAAGACTGCATGTTCGAGGTGCAGGCCTCGGTGCGGATCACCAAAATCGGAGCCGAATCAGGCGAGGCTCCCCGGCCGGTCGTGTAACAGAAAAGGAGGAGGGCTGTGCCCTCCTCCTTTTGTCTATTTCAGGTCGATGACGATTTGGGTATCGGAGCGGCGCATCCCTGCATCCCCTGTGAGAACCGCCAGAACACTGCGGTAGAGCAGCTCCGGCTGGTCGAGAAACCGGTCCCGGATCATCTTGGCCTGGAGATCGTCGGCCACGCCGAGCGTCAGCGTCATCAGCGGTGCCGCGCCGTCCCCGATGCGGCAGGTGACACGGCAGCCAGCACCGGTTTTTTCGATCTCCACTTCGTTTTCCCGTTCTCTGCGAATACGGGTGAGCAACTGCAGCGATGCTTTGACCGACCGCTCCCGCAGGGTATAGGGGATGGAACGGGACAGAGTCGCAGCCGCTTCCGCTCCGGCTTGAGTGACGATCAGACGGTCTTCGGGTACCTCTTCCAGATTTTTCAGACGGATCAGATCGTCGATTGCGGCGCTCGCTTCGAAGAAATTGGCCATGCCGTTTCCGGCGATGATATCCAGCACAGCCTGCCGGGGCATGGGTTCCCCGGCCCCGGCGAGCATATAGCAGATTAAAATGCGGATGTCCTTACTGGAATAGAGTCCGCCGGGTTCGACTCCGGCGGAAAACGCGTCATGTGTCATAGATGCCTCCGGAAAGAAAAACTCATCTTTACTTTATCATAAATTCCGAAAAAAAGATAGAGCGAATCTCGACAATCTTTTTTTAAAGAAAAGAGGAAGATTTTTAGCGGAAAATGTCGGCTTATGTCTTGACAGATGGAGACAAAACCGGTAAATTTTTATAGATGGCCGCGCGCATCCGCCGATGCGGAACCGCGGTAAAGAATGAGGAGGAAGTGGAATGAACGTCTTTTCCAAGCTCAACCAGCTGCTCTTCCCCGGATCGAAGGAGTACCCCAAGGTCGGTGCCGGGAAGCTGACGTTGCTGGGCCTCCAGCACGCGTTTGCCATGTCCTGTGCAACGATTCTGGTGCCGATCCTGACGGGGCTGGATGTCAGTGTGGCCCTGTTCGCGGCCGGCATCGGCACCCTGATTTTCCATCTGTGCACCCGCGGCCGGATGCCCACCTTTCTGGGCAGCTCGTTTGCTTTCATCGGTGCCCTTCAGCTGGTCATCGGCAACGATGATCCCACGAAGAACATGACGCCGATGTACGGGACGGTGGCGGAAAGTATCCCCTATGCCATGGGCGGCATCATTGTCGCCGGCGGATTCTATCTGGTGCTGTCCCTGCTCATCCGACTGTTCGGCAGCCGGTTTATGGACAAGCTGTTCCCTCCCGTGGTGCGGGGCGTCGGCATCGCCATCATTGGCCTGAACCTGGCCAGCGCGGCGGTCAACAATATCCAGGGCAACGGGGTGGAGCTTTTTTCGGCCCAGTATTACTGGAGCTGGGGAATTGCGATTTTCGTCTGCCTGCTGGCTATTGTTTTGTCCAGCTACGGCAAGGGCATGGTCAAAATGTCCTCCATCGTCATCGCCCTGGCTTCCGGTTATGTGCTGACCCTGATCCTGACCAAAACCGGTTTGGCGCCGGAAACCATGATGAACTTCAGCAGCATGGCGGAGGCCAAATGGTTCGATATTCCGAATTTTGTACTGCCGAAATTTGATCTTAGAGCCATCGGTATGATTGCGCCGATCGCGATCGTCACCTGCGTGGAGCATGTGGGCGATGTGTACGCGAACGGCTCGGTCGTCGGCAAGGACTTCACGAAGAATCCGGGCCTCCACCGCACCATGCTCGGCGACGGTCTCGCGACTA
>CABQAA010000322.1 GCA_902461995.1 uncultured Oscillospiraceae bacterium
CGCTCAAGCATCACGGCGGCGCGGCTAAGGGGTCTCTGGAGCGGGAGGACCTCGCGGCGCTCGAGCGGGGGCTGCCCAATCTGCTCGCTCACTTGGAAAACATCACGGTGCGCTTTGGTCTGCCCGCGGTGGTGGCGATCAACCGCTTCCCGGCCGACACCGAAGCGGAGCTTCGCCTGGTGCGGGAAAAATGCGCTGCTCTGGGGGTGCGGGTTGCGCTGTCCGAGGTGTGGGCCAAGGGCGGCGAAGGCGGCCTCGAACTCGCGGACGAGGTGCTGGCCCTGACGGAACAGCCGTCAAAGTTCCGGCTGCTGTATGAGGACGCTCTGCCGCTGCGGGAGAAAATCGAAACCGTGGTGCGGGAGATTTACGGCGGGGACGGGGTGGATGTTCTGCCCGCCGCAGCTAAGGAGCTGGAGAGACTGCAGGCCCTCGGCTTCGGCCGTCTGCCGGTCTGTATTGCCAAGACCCAGTATTCCCTGTCGGACAATCCCGCGCTGCTTGGACGTCCCGCGCATTTCCGCGTCACGGTCAAAAATGTGAAGCTTTCGGCCGGAGCGGGGTTTGTCGTGGTGCTGACGGGTGATATTATGACGATGCCGGGGCTGCCGAAAGTGCCGGCGGCGGAGAACATCGACGTGGACGACCACGGCCGCATTCAGGGCCTGTTTTGACAGAACCGGCACACATAGAACGTCCCGACCGGGACAAGATAAAACGGATGAAATGCGCCGGATGAGGAGCAACTGTCGGCCGAAAAGATGCAAACGACTATCCTTTTTCTGCCAAAATTCGACGAGGTTTGATCCTTCCTCACAATTTCCACTTGAGAAAATGGATTCAATATGGTATGATTCAAAAACCTGACAAAAGCCGCTGACGTGCGGCGGGACGATGGGAGATGCCGGACTAAACGATGGATAACAAGAAGAAAAAAGCGCCGGTTCATGCGGCGTCAAAGCAGAAAAAACGGAAACGCTATTCCAAAAAGGTACGCATCACCACCATTGTCGGCGTCTGCGTAATGGGTGTGCTTGCCGTGCTCTGCATCGGGGTGGGCGCGCTCGTCTCGAATTTGCTCAGCGGGGTCGGGTTTCAGCCCGGCGATACCTCAATCGATCCCGATTTTTCCCTCGAGGAAGAGTCCGGAGACGAAGAACCCAATTGGGAATCGGCCTATCAGAATGCCAAGGCCCTCGCCGAGCTGCCGCTTCGCAAGAACACCAAACACATCAAGAATTATCTGCTGCTCGGCTATGATGGGATGAAGAACACAGGGGTGCGTTCGGATACCAACATCATCCTCTCCGTCAACGACAAGAAGAAAACGATCAAACTGATCTCCTTACTGCGGGATACTTATGTCTCCCTGCCCGGACGAGATTCCAACGGGGACGGTAAGGACGACTGGGGCAAGCTCAATTCGGCTTATGCCTACGGCGGACACACTATGCAGGCGGCCATGATCCGGGATAACTTCCGTCTGGAGATCGACCAATACATCGGGGTGAACTTCACCAGTCTGCCGATTGTGGTCGATGCCATGGGTGGTCTCGACATCGAACTGACACAGCGAGAAATGAGCCAGATTCCAAAAGCGGGACTCAAAAAGGTGCCGGGAGACGCGGGCTGGGCGCCGATGACGGGCAGTGCGGGCGTTCATCATCTTGATGGATTCCAGACACTGCAGTACGCCCGGATCCGCCATACCGACAGCGACTTTCAGCGGACGGCCCGTCAGCGCAACGTCATCACCTTGATGATGGGAAAGGCGAAGACGATGAACGTCGGGCAGATCCTCGATGTGGCCAAAAAGGCCTTGAGCTGTGTGGATACCAATATGTCGCCGGACGAACTGCTCGGTTTTGCCGGCAACGCGATGAGTTATCTGAATTATACGATTGAAAGCGACTACTACCTGCCGCAGCAGGGCGATTATCTTAACAAGAGCTATAAAGGCCCCGGGGCAGTGCTGGAATTCAAGGATCAGAAAAAGTCGGTTGAGGCGCTCCATCACTATATTTACGATGAATAACGAAACACAGGGGAACGCCGGTCCGGCGTTCCCCTGTGTTGTATACGAGAGATGCTATAGACATAAGCCGCGCGGTGTTTCCCGATACATGAAGCACCGATTCTCGTCAGGAAAACTCCGGAAGCCCCGCTGCGGTCTGGATCCCAAAGGAATTTTATGCGCCGCCAACATAGAAGGACCGTCTCTTTTTTTGCCGCTCATTTCCTAGGCGGCGTTTCCCGATTGGCGGCGGCAACCGTGTGATTACTCTTTGACGCGATTCCGAATTTCCTCTGTCAAACGTTGAAACACAGCGAAAAAGCCGCCCCGGGATTCTGTCCCGGGGCGGCTTTATAAACTTAGTCTTCCTGGTTCCAGCTGTACAGCTTGCGCAGTTCCTTACCGACAGTTTCGAGCTCGTGCTCGCTCTCGATCCGGCGGCAGGCGTTGAAGTGGGAGCGGCCCACCTTGTTTTCGTTGATCCACTTGGAGGCGAAGGTGCCGTCCTGAATCTCGGTGAGGATCTTCTTCATTTCCTTCTTGGTTTCGTCGGTGATCAGGCGCTTGCCGGTTTCGTAGTCGCCGAATTCGGCCGTATCGGAGATGGAGTACCGCATCATGGAGAAACCGCCCTTGTAGATTAGGTCGACGATCAGCTTCATCTCGTGAATGCACTCGAAATAGGCGTTGCGGGGATCGTATCCGGCCTCAACCAAGGTTTCGAATCCGGCCTTCATCAAAGCGGTGACACCGCCGCACAGCACGGCCTGCTCGCCGAACAGATCGGTCTCGGTTTCCACCTTGAAGGTGGTTTCGAGCA
>CABQAA010000323.1 GCA_902461995.1 uncultured Oscillospiraceae bacterium
CGAGCTGCCGGATCATCCGTGGTATGTGGCCTGCCAGTTCCATCCCGAATTCAAATCGAGGCCCAACCGCCCGCATCCTCTGTTCCGTGGGCTGATTGCTGCGGCCGTGAAGCGGAAGAGCGCCAAGGGATAAAAAAAGACCGCGGGATCCGGCCAGTCGGCTGTTCCCGCGGTTTTGTCCGTTTGGTTAGGATTTGAGCGCAAATGACAGGGCGCTGTCCCGCACGGCAGCATCCATGGACCGGTCGTGGACGGTGTAGGTCAGGCTGAACAGCGACGCACCACCGTCGATCAGATAGAGGGAATTGACGAGGGTCACGCCGTCGCTGACGTATTGGTATTGGCAGAAGAGTGCCCGCCGGTTCCCGATGGTGAGTTCGCCCCCGTCCAGCCGCTGAAACTGCATGTAGTCGGCCGCCAGACTATCCGCTATGCCGTCGGGGGTGTAGTTCCCGATTGCATCGGCGGGATCCTCCACGAGAACGAGTCCGTCCTTGTTGGAAGCTTGGAAAATATACGGGCCGTCCCCATCAGTCACCGACCAGGAATCGGGCACTCCAAGAGAGAACCGTCCGTCGGGCGCGGTGTAGACCCCGTTTACGATGCGGCCCTCCGCAGGCTGCGGAGCCGTGGTGCCGACGGCACCCGTCGGTCCGCCTTTCGATGCATCGGAGGAGGAGGGCTCCGTATCAAAATGACAGGCGTTCAGAGAGAGGAACAGCACGGCGGCCGCCGTCATTCCCAGCCATTTCTTGATCATAACGGACCTCCTTGACGATTGATCTTTGTATGTATATATCTACTCTATAGTATACTGGAAATCTGTCTTTTTTCAAGAGGAGATTGCCGGCTGTTGCTTCGATATTTCGGAACGCCCCGGAATCCGTGTGGAATTATATTGGAATGAGGGATCGATATGAGAGAATTTTGTCATCGGTCAGGTCGATTTTCGCTGGACTCGACCATCGTGATGGGCATCCTGAACGTGACGCCGGACAGCTTTTCGGACGGGGGCCGGTATGCATCGCCCGAGAAAGCACTCGAGCATGCGCTCGAGATGCAGGCGCAGGGAGCGGGGATTCTCGATGTGGGGGCGCAGTCCACCCGGCCGGGCCACGTTCCGATATCCCCGGAAGAGGAGTGGGCCCGGCTGATGCCGGTGCTCGATCGGCTGCGGGACCGGATCCGGATTCCCATTTCCGTAGACACTTATTATCCGGCCGTTGCCAAGGCGGCACTCGCGTCGGGCGCGGCGATTCTAAACGATGTGTCCGGAGATCTGCATAACGGCATGATGGAACTGGCCGCCGAGACGGGCGCCGGGCTGGTGGTGATGCATGCCGGAGCCGGTGCGGACGATGTCGGCACAGCCGGAATCGATGTTATAGACATGGTCCGCCGCTTTTTTAAGGAGGCGCTGGCGCGGGCGGCGGAGGCAGGACTCCCGCAAAACCGGCTTTGCCTGGATCCCGGCATCGGGTTCGGCAAAACCCGGGAAGGGGACCGTCGTCTGGCGGCGTCCCTGCCGCGCGTGATGGAGGGCCTTCCCGATGTGGCGGTGCTCGTCGGGGCCTCCCGGAAACGGGTGGTAGGGGACTGCGCGGGAGCTCCGGTTCCGCTCGGAGAGCGGATGCCCGGCACCCTCGCGTTTCACAGCATCGCCCAGTGGAACGGCGCGCGTATTCTGCGGGTCCACGATGTGGCGGAAGCGGTCAGGGCGGCGGCTGTGGTGGATGAACTGCTGAAAGAAGGAGCGGATGGATGATGGAAAACGATAAAAAGGAAGCCTTGGACCAAATTCAGATCCGGGGCCTGCGCGTATACGCCTATCATGGAGTGAAAGAGGCGGAAAAAGAAAAAGGGCAGCCGTTCGAGCTCGACGTCACGCTGTGGGCCGACCTGCGGGTTCCTGGGACGTCCGATCGGTTGGAAGACACGGTGAATTATTCCCGGGTCGCCAAACGGGTGGTCTCTCTCATGCAGGAACAGAAAGACGATTTGATCGAACGGGCGGCTGCTCGGGTTGCCGAGGGGATCCTGGCCGATTTCCCGGTTGAAGGGGTTACGATTTGCCTGAAAAAACCGCGGGCGCCGATTGCGGCGGATTTTGCGTATGTGGCGGTGGAGATCACCCGATGGAGGACGGTATGAAAGCGGCTTTGGGACTCGGAAGCAATCAGGGGGATTCCCGGGCATATCTCCGGGCGGCCCTGCAGGCCCTGGATGGGTTGCACGATACCACCGTCACAGCGGTTTCATCCCTATACCGCACCGCGCCCGTCGGTTATACCGATCAGCCGGATTTTTTTAATGCTGCAGCGGAGATCGAGACGGCTTTGTCACCGCATGCGCTGCTGGGAGCCTGCCTGGGGATCGAAGCCGCGCTCGGCCGTGTGCGCACCTTCCGCAATGCTCCGCGGGTGATCGACATCGACGTGCTGTTTATGGAAAGTGTATATTCATCGGATCCGGAGCTGATCCTGCCCCATCCCCGAGTCATGGAGAGGGGATTTGTGCTCATTCCCCTGCTCGAACTGCATCCGGACGGATGGGGATATCAGCTGGATCTGGCCGGGGCTGTCCGCCGAGTGGGATCGGCGGGGGTTATGCGTGTAGAAAGTGATTTTTGGTGGAAAAAGGAAGAGAAAAGAGAAAATCTGCCGGATGAAACCGTCTGACGATAAATTCTTGAAAATTCTTAATATTTAGGCTTGACAAAGGAGGAGATGAATGGTATGATAGCAAGGCGCTCTTGAGGGGGGAACCGAGAGGGGAAGCCGAAAAGAGCGGAAGGGACCTTGAAAATTAAACAGCGCGAAGAGACAAAA
>CABQAA010000324.1 GCA_902461995.1 uncultured Oscillospiraceae bacterium
CCACATCCTTGGCGACGATCATCTCCCGCATCGACTGGATGCGGTCGGCCTCGAAGAACATGTGCTCGGTCCGGCAGAGGCCGATGCCCTCAGCACCGAACTTGACAGCCTGGGCCGCGTCACGGGGATTATCGGCGTTGGTACGGACGTTCAGACGGCGGGCTTTGTCGGCCCAGCCCATATACCGGCCGAAATCGCCCGAGATGGACGCTTCCACCGTGGCGATGGCTTCGCCGTAGATGTTGCCGGTGGAGCCGTCGAGAGAGATATAATCGCCTTCCTTGACGGTCTGGCCGCCGAGCGTGAAGCATTTGGCTTCCTCGTCGATCTTGATCTCGCCGCAGCCGGAGACGCAGCAGGTGCCCATGCCGCGGGCCACAACGGCCGCGTGGGAGGTCATGCCGCCCCGGACGGTCAGGATGCCCTGGGACACGTCCATACCTTCGATATCCTCAGGCGAAGTCTCGAGCCGGACGAGGATGACCTTCTCGCCGCGGTCGGCCCATTCCTTGGCATCGCCGGCGGTGAAAACCACACGGCCGCAGGCGGCGCCGGGGGAAGCCGGCAGGCCCTTGCCGATGGGGGCGGCCTTCTTCAGCGCGGCCGCATCGAACTGCGGATGGAGCAGGGAGTCGAGCTGCTTCGGCTCGACGCGCAGCACCGCGGTTCTCTCATCGATCATGCCCTCGTCCACCAGGTCAACGGCAATCTTGAGAGCGGCGGCGGCGGTGCGCTTGCCGTTCCGGGTCTGGAGCATGAAGAGCTTACCGTCTTCGATGGTGAACTCCATGTCCTGCATATCTTTGTAGTGGTTTTCAAGGCGGGTCGCCACTTCCACAAACTGCTTGTACACCGCCGGCATATCCTGTTCCAGGGTCGCGATGGGGGACGGGGTGCGGATACCCGCGACAACGTCTTCGCCCTGCGCATTGATCAGATATTCACCGAACAGTTTTTTCTCGCCGGTGGCGGCGTTGCGGGTGAAGGCCACGCCGGTTCCGGAATTCGGGCCGGTGTTGCCGAACACCATCATCTGCACGTTGACGGCGGTTCCCCAGCTGTAGGGGATGTCGTTCATGCGGCGGTAGTAATTGGCACGGGGATTGTCCCAGGAACGGAACACGGCCTTGACGGCTTCCATGAGCTGAACCTTCGGATCGCTCGGGAAATCCACGCCCTTCTTCTCTTTGTAATAGGCCTTGAACCGGGCGGCCATCTTCTTCATGTCGTCGGCGTCGAATTCGGTGTCGAGCTTAATGCCCTTTTCCTCTTTCATCTCGTCGATGATCTTCTCAAAGTCCTTCTTGGACAGCTCCATGACGACGTCCGAGAACATCTGGACGAAACGGCGGTAGGAGTCGTACGCAAACCGGGGATTGCCGGTTTTCTGCGCAAGGCCTTCCACCACGGTGTCGTTAAGACCGAGGTTGAGGATGGTGTCCATCATGCCGGGCATGGAGGCACGGGCGCCCGAACGGACCGACACCAGCAGAGGATTGTCGAAATCTCCGAATTTCTTGCCGGCCTGCTTCTCCAGCTCCGCGAGGCCCGCATAGATCTGCTCCTCGATATCGGAGCCGATCTTCTTGCCGTCGTCATAATACCGGGTGCAGGCTTCGGTGGACACGGTGAAACCATAGGGAACCGGCATTCCCAGATTGGTCATCTCCGCGAGGTTCGCGCCTTTGCCGCCGAGCAGCTCCCGCATGGAGCCGTTGCCCTCTTTGAACAGATAGACATACTTGTGACTCATGTTTGTAGCAACCTCCTACATTTTTTACTGCCGTCCCACATTAACGAACGGTTGCCATTTGGCAACAGGGGATAGACCCCGCTTTCCACGTCCGGCAGAGTCATCTTGTATTATAACAAAGTTTACCCCGTTTTTCCAGAAGTTTGCAAAGTTTTTTACAGGTTTGTCCCTTTATACAGAGAACTGACCGGTTTGCCCCGATACTCTGGTAAATTTCATGCAGGCTGCCCCTTGAAAAGCCCCCGAAACTTTGCCATAATAAGAAGAGACCCTTTTTCCGGGATTCCAGGAGCCGAAACAGACGGGACGCCGCCCGAAAGCGGGATTGACGCGGGCGGAACTGTGAAAGGATGAATGGATTTTTATGAACTTTCATGGGAAAGATATCAAAGTTTTTGCCGCCAATTCCCACCCGGCCCTGGCCCGCCAAATTGCGGAAAGCCTGGGTTTGCCGGTTGGAAAATCCGAGGTGACCACCTTCAGCGACGGCGAAATCGCGGTGTCGCTTCAGGAATCGGTTCGGGGCTCCGATGTTTTTGTGGTGCAGTCCACCTGTGCACCGGTCAACAACCATCTCATGGAGCTGCTGATCATGATGGATGCCTTCAAACGGGCGTCGGCGGCTTCCATTACGGCGGTCATCCCCTACATGGGCTACGCCAGACAGGACCGTAAGGCCAAAGCCCGTGACCCGATTTCCGCTAAATTGGTTGCCGATTTGATCACCACGGCCGGGGCTGACCGGGTGTTGACCATGGACCTGCATGCGCCGCAGATCCAGGGGTTTTTCGATATACCGGTTGACAATCTGCTGGGGGCGCCGCTGCTTGCCAATTACTTCCGCGGCGTGATCGGCGAGCGAACGGACGAGTATATCGTCGTGTCGCCCGATCTCGGTTCCGTCACCCGTGCGCGCAATTTTGCGGCCCGCCTGAACTGTCCGCTCGCCATCGTCGACAAACGCCGGGCCCGTGCCAATGAATGTGAAGTGATGAACATCATCGGAGACGTCCGCGGCCGTTCCGTCATCTTGGTCGACGATATGA
>CABQAA010000325.1 GCA_902461995.1 uncultured Oscillospiraceae bacterium
CCTGTCCTCCCTCAATACATTTTTGCGGTGTTTTCAAAGCGCGCCGTGGTCAGGCCGTGCTCCTTGGCGTAGGCTTTGCCCTCCCCCGCCCAGAGCATGCCCCGTTCCATCAGGCGCTCGGCTGCGGGCGCCTTGTCGAATACGTCGTCGTGATGGCCGAGAGAGCAATAGAACACCCGGCCATTGCCCCAGTATTTGGTCCACGCAACCGGCATGTCCACCGGCTTGTTGGCGATATGATAATAGGGTACGAGAGGAAAACGGGTGGTGGCCAGCACCTCCACGGCCGGATCGATATGCAGGTAATAGTGCTCGGTGCAGACCTCAAAATCCTCGATGCCCTCCACAATGGGACTGGAGCCGTGCCGGATGTTGACCGTGTACGGGATGCCGTCCCCGCCCGGATGGCTGACCCATTGGCCGCCGGTGATGAACTGCCATTCGGTATCCTGGCGGAAGGAATCGCACATGCCCCCGTGGCAGCCGGCAAGACCTACTCCGGCGCTGACGGCCTTGGCGACGTTTTCCACATACGGGTGGGGGATGTCCCCCATGGTCCAGCAAGCCACCAGCAGATCGATCTGCTGGAGCCGGTCCAGATCGCCGAGGGGATCGAGTGTATCGAAAACGGTGGTTTCATAGCCACGACGGCCGAGAAGGCGGGCAAAACGCGCCGAAACCAGCTCCGGCTCGTGGCCGTCCCAGCCCCCCTTGCAAGATCCAGGCGTTTTTTCTCATGATGACCCTCCTCAAATATAACAAGCCAGGCCGTGACCCGCTTCGGCCGAGGCGAACACGGTGTCGATCACCTTCATGACCCGCAGCACCTGGTCGGGCTGCACGATAGCCGGAGCGCGGCCTTCGAGAACGTCCACGATGTTGACATAATACTCCGACCAATCGGAATGGATGTCGGGAAGGGGAAGTTCCTCGGTGGTATGTACCGGACGGGGGGCCATGGTCCGGGTGGGTCCGGCCTCGGTATAGACGATATCGTCGGCCCATTCCATCTGCTCGTCCGTGTTCAATTTTACAATTTTGCCGTGGCAGCCCCAGCCCTTGATCACGGCGGTGCCGTCCGTGCCGGAGATGTGCCAGCGGGGGAGGTTGACGAAGCAGTTGGTCGACATCTCGCACAGGGCGGACACGCCGTTTTCAAAGCGGAGGAGGATTTTAATGTTGTCGTCCACTTCCGGCGTGAAGACGCTCAGCAAATGGGCGTCAACCGACACGACGGGGGAATCGATCATATCGAGAAGCTGATCGATCAGGTGCACGCCCCAGTCGAGCACCATGCCACCGCCGTTTACCTTATAGCCCCGCCAGCCGTGCATGGCTCCGCGGGATCCCTGAACCCGGCTTTCGATGAAATACGGGGTGCCGATGGTGCCTTCGGCGAGGATGGTTTTGATCATCCGGTAGTCCCGGTCCCAGCGGCGGTTGTGGTGCACCGTGAAGAGACGGCCGGTTTCCTCGGCGGCGGCCATCATCTCCCGCAGCTCATCGGCGTTCATCGCAACCGGCTTTTCGCACACCACGTTCTTGCACGCCCGCAGGCAGGCGATCACGAGGTCTTTGTGAAAATTGTTGGGGGTGGCGACGGTGACGAGCTCGACGGCGGCGTCCTGCAGCAGCTCTTCGAGTGAGGAGTAGACGTAAAGTCCGTTTTCCCGGGCTTTGCCGCAGGCCTCTTCTCGGATGTCGTATATCCCCTTGACAGCCAGATCGGGGATCTTTTCTGCAATGCTTTTGTGGTGCCAACTGCCCATGCCGCCGTATCCGATGATGGCCATGGTGTGTTTCATATGGAGATTCCGCCCTTTCCGTCATAGAAAACATTTGTTGACATTGTATCACATGCGACTATATAATACTTATCAACTCGTGGGAAAAACCACACAATTATTGCGGGGTGCCGGGATGATTCCGTATTATGAGCAAAAATCGGAATATTTTCAGATCGAGTCGGGAAACATGAAGGATTTTCCGCCCCATTTGCATTTGGACGTGGAGCTTTTATACACGCGGAAAGGGAGGATCGCCGCACAGCTTGAGGAAGAGGAATATGTGGTTGAGGAGGGCCGGCTGCTTTTGATCGCGCCGAATCTCGTGCATTCCTACCGCGTACTCTCCCCTGAGCTGGATACGGATGACATCATGATCATCGGTCAGCCCTCTCTGGCGGGAGACTATCAGAATCGGCTGCTGACATCGCGGCCGGTCTGTCCCCTGGTGGAAGCGGAACGTCTGCATCCGGACGTGCTCTACGCCTTGGCCGCTTTGCGGGACGGGGGGAAAAATCAGGAGAGCCCGGAAGTTCTCAAACTGTTTTTCCAGCTGATCCTGGCCCGTGTGTGTCCGCTTCTGCATTGGAGGAATCCGGATGACAGTCTGCCTCACAGTCTGGCGGCTCAGGTTATCCGGTATATTTCCGAACATTACCGAGAAGAACTCTCGCTGGATACATTGGCCGCGACGTTTGGAGTCAGCCGTTATCATCTGTCCCGCTTATTTTCCCGGACCATCCATACCGGGTTCTATCCCTACCTGCATTCCCTGCGCATCAATTATGCCAAGGGGCTTTTGCAGAACACCGGGCAGGATATTCTGTCGATCGCCCTGGACTGTGGATTTGAAAATCAGCAGACCTTCAACCGGGTGTTCAAGTCCCTGTGCGGCATGACGCCGAAGGAATATCGCCGGGCCGCTTGGGGAATCCGGAAAAAAGAGGAAGAGGCTGTGGGGAGCCCCTGAATCCGGACATGA
>CABQAA010000326.1 GCA_902461995.1 uncultured Oscillospiraceae bacterium
CCTTCATCCCAGAAGGTACAGCGGACGCCCTCGAGCGAGTGAGTTTCCTGTGCTCCGCCAGGTGCTTCCGGAACCAGATGCACCGTGTCCGGTGTGATGCCCGGCAGACTGGCGATCCCTCTCCCTTTGGCGGCCGCCTCATCCGCGGCGATCACATAGTCCAGCCGCCGGATGCCCCGTTCCAAAAGCATGGTTTCCAAAGCATCAGCGTTGTCGGTCCCGAACAGCACGACGCCGGCGTGTCCATCCCGCTCGAGCAGGACTTCTAGCCCCTGACTGCTGTGTGCCACGGTCAGGGTGGTCACGCCCCGCATGGATACGGTCCGGACACTGAGTCCGCAGAGCAGCGCGATCGCCGCCGCAGCCGCGGCACAGCGCACACCCTTTCCCCGGCAAACCCGCCATCCCAGCACGAGAAGCCCGAGCCCAGCGAACAACCACAGGAGCAGATACCCGTCCCGAACCGTCACGGCGGCAAACGGCAGAAGCGCCAGCGTCCGCGTGACACGGAGCAGATAGTCCGCGATGAGCCCCACCGCCAGAAAAACCGGCTTCGCCAAAACGGACAGAAGGGGCAAAGGGACCAGCACCAGACCCAAACAGCTCGTCACCAACAGCAGGGTGGCCGGAAATACCGTCAGAAGATTGGTCAGCGGTGCGATGACGGAAAGATCCCCAAACCAGAAAGCCGACAGCGGCAGAGTCGGGAGCATGGCGGTCAACGTGATGCAAAGCGCCCCGAGCATCTTGTCCCGTGCCCGTTTCCAGAGCGGCACCGGCGCCTCCGAAGCATCCGGCCCGTTTGTTTCCATCTGCGGATACAGGCGGCCTCTCACCCACCCCCACAGCAGCGGATACAGCCACAGCAGACCCAAACAGGCGGCGAAAGACAGCTGCAGACCAATATCATACGCGGCATAAGGATCCGCCGCGAGCAGCAAAATCAGCGCGAGTCCAATGGAATTGAGGCTGTCCGCCCGACGTTTGACACAGGATCCGAGCAGGATCACCAAGCACAATACCCCCGCCCGGACCACCGAGGCGCGGAATCCGACGAGCGCCATATAGCCGCATATCCCGGCCATCGTCAGCAGAGCGGCCGCGCGGGGCGGAATTCGCCATTTTTTCAGTACAAACAACACCGCCTGGGACAAAATGCCCATATGCAGGCCGGAAACCGCGATGAGATGGGCCACGCCCGACAGACGGAAGGCTTTCAGCGCCTCGTCGGACAGTCCGCCCCGCCCCACGCTGATGAGGGATGCCAGCTCGCCCCGGTCATTCGGCAGTTCAGTCAAAATCGCCGCGTGCGCCCTCCAGCCCGCTTTTTCAAAGGGAGCGGTCCAGGGCGGCGTCATCGGCCCATACCGGAGAGATACGCCGCCGATATCCTCCGGAAAAGCGACCAGATAGAACCCGCCCGCCTTATACCCGAGATTCCGCGGATTCGAGAGATCCTCCGCATAGACGGTCAGCCGGCCGCTCACCCGGTCGTAGAGATCCGGGAATTCCGACTGATCATCCAGAAACAAGATCAGCTTGACCCCTTTGGGGATTTCCCCCTCCTCCACCACCTGCAGATCGACAACACCGTTCGAAGCTATCCGGATGGCCTGGGCCTCCACCTGCACCGTCCGGCCGTCCAGCCTCGCGGCCGGACGGTAGACGAGAACTTCCCGGACGGCATAAAGAGAACAGGCGATGCCCGCGGCAAGAAACACCACCGGCAACGCCCGTTTTTTCCGCAGCAAGGGGATCAACAGTGTAGCTACACCAAGTAGCACGCACAGGGCCGCGAGCAGGATTGTCACATTCAGAGGCAGGAACGCCGCCGCAGCCAGCACCAACAGCCACGTCAAGCCAACCGCCCACAGAGGACGCGCCATGCCGCCACCTCCCCGGGATGCCGTCAGGGTGAATCTCAGGCTTTTTTCTTGGCGGATTCCTTCATCCGCTGTTCTTTTGAGAGGATCCGCTTGCGCAGACGGATGCTTTTGGGGGTCACTTCGACCAGCTCGTCGTCGTTGATGAATTCCAGCGACTGCTCCAGCGAAAAGTTGGTGGGCGGAGTGAGGCGGAGCGCCTCATCCGATCCCGCGGCCCGCATATTGGTGACGTGCTTTTTCTTGCAGACGTTGACGGCGATATCCTCGTTTTTGGGGGACATGCCGACAATCATACCTTCGTATACCTGCACGCCCGGCCCGACAAAAAGGGCGCCGCGGTCCTGGGCGTTGAAGAGGCCGTAGCCGCTCGTCTCCCCCGATTCAAACACTACGAGAGACCCCTGCACCCTCTGGGGGATCTCGCCTTTGAACGGCTCATAGCCGTCAAAGACGCTGTTCATGATGCCGTTGCCGTTGGTATCGGTTAAGAACTGTTGCCGGTAGCCCATCAGCCCGCGGGAGGGGATGCGGAATTCGAGATGGCTGATCCCGGTATCGCGGGTACCCATATTGAGGATTTCCGCCCGGCGGGTGCCGAGCTTTTCCATCACGGCGCCGACATACGCTTCCGGCACCTCGATCATCAGCAGCTCCATCGGCTCGAGCAGATGACCTTCGGCGTCCCGTTTGTAAATCACCTGGGGACGGCTGACCGCAAATTCAAAGCCCTGCCGCCGCATGGTCTCAATGAGGATGGACAGGTGCAGTTCGCCCCGGCCGGAGACCTCGAAGGCGTCGGTGGAATCGGTTTCCTTAACCCGCATGCTGACGTTGGTCTCGACTTCTTTGAAAAGACGGTCGCGCAGGTTGCGGGAGGTGA
>CABQAA010000327.1 GCA_902461995.1 uncultured Oscillospiraceae bacterium
AAACAGGGGTCCATAGACATGGCAGGCGCGGAAATCAGCGGATTCGGGGTCACGGGTGCCGAACGCGGCCCAGCAGTGGGGGCGGAACAGCTCCCCGTCGCTGAGGTTGTGCAGCGAGACTGGGATCCGCAGCATGCTCGCAAGTGTGACCAGATCTTTTCCCACATGCCCGTAGCAATACGCCGCATGGTTCGATCCCCAGTTCGCCATCACACTGTACACGTCCCCGCATACCCCTTCTCCCAACCGCGGCGCAAACCACGTCGACGGCCACGTCGGATCCGTCCGGTTGTACAGCGTTTTGTCCACTTCCTCCGGCAGCACCACCGTGTACCCTTCCACGAACTGCAGCACCGGACCTTCCCCGTCGATCAGGTTCAGACGCACCATCGTCACCGGCATCTCGCTCTGCGTCTCGAACTGTGCCGAAAACCCGCCGCCGCGGAAATATCCCTGGTCTGCCGGACACCATTTCGTCGCCTCCAGGCAGGCGTCCATGTCCGCTTTCGTCATCTCCCACCACGGCTTCATGCATCCTTCGCCCGCTTCGTTCTTCGAGCATCCCGTTCCGTCCAGGGCGGCCGCACCCGAATTGATCAGGTGGATGAATCCGTCCTTCGCCTTTCCTTCCGGCTTCCAGCCCGTCACCCGTTCCACCGACTCCGGGCTCCAGTATGTCCGCACATCCGCGAACACGCTCGCGCCTCCCGTCAGCAGATGACCGAACAGCATCGACACCGCGTTGAGCGTATCGTTCTCCGTCGCGAAGATCGTCGGCTGACGTTTCCCGTTCCAGTCGAACGTCGTGTTCAGCAACGTTTCCGTGAAATCCCCGATCGGCTGCCAGTCCGACCACATCCGCTGGCCCTGGAAGCCTCCTGCAATCGCATTCCGTCCGTTCGACGCCTCGATGTATCCCATCTCCGCCAGCTTCGGATTCCCCAGCAGGATATCCCGGATGATCAGCGTCATCTTCACTTCGAATTCCAGTTCCGACGCCTTCTGCTCCGCCGTATGCTGCCGTTCTTCCGGGTTCTTGTCGAACCCTTCCGTCCAGTGCGCTTTCACCCATGTCAGCGCTTTTTCATATTCCTCATGGTCGTAGATGCCCGCCTCCACGCGGCGCAGCACCTCCGTCATATCCACCCATTCCGCGCGGATTCCCAGATACTTCTGGAAGAAAGACGCGTCGCAGTAGCTTCCCATGATCCCCATCGACACCCCGCCGATGTTCACATAGCTTTTCCCCTGCATCTGCCCGACCGCCACCGCGCACCGCGCAAACCGCTCGATCTTCTCCGCCACATCGGCCGGAATGGTGTTGTCCTCCACATCCTGCACGTCATGGCCGTAGATCGAGAACGCCGGCAGGCCTCGCTGCGCGTGCGCCGCCATCACCGCCGCCAGGTACACCGCACCCGGCCGTTCTGTTCCATTGAATCCCCACACCGCCTTGATCGTGTTCGGGTCCATATCCATCGTCTCGCTGCCATAGCACCAGCACGGCGTCACCGACAGCGTCGCCATCACGTTTTCCCGGCTGAACTGCTCCGCCGCTCGCGCCGCTTCCGCGCATCCCCCGATGCTCTCTTCCGCGATCACCACTTCCACCGGTGACCCGTCCGCATACCGTACCCGCGCACGGATCAGCTCGGCCGCCGCCTCCGCCATCGCTCGCGTCTTCTCTTCCAGTCCTTCTCTCACTCCGAATCGACGCCCATCGATGATCGGCCGGATCCCGATTTTCGGGTGGTTCGTGTTGTTCGTCATACTGCACACTCCTACTCTGTTCGATGATGTACCGGGAAGCCATCCCGGCCCCCGGGCCATTCGGGTGTAATCCGAATGGCGGCCGGGCCGAAGCCCACTGGACAGAAAAGGTACCAAAGGGTCCAACCCACCTATCCCAGCCGGCCCCCGCCCCAGCGTCCGCGGACTTTGCGCCAATCAACGGGGCACAAACCGGAGAAACGCAGGGTCATTCGCGCTTAAATTCCGTACTTGAGCCGTTTCATCACGTCGTTGCCGCCCCGTCCGAAATAATCGTGCAGGACGCGGTATTCGGCAAACAGCCGGTCATATGCGGCCGCGTTTGCCGGATCCGGCGTGTAGACGGTCTCTTTGACCTTGCCGAGCCGGCGGGCCGCCTCGAAAATATCCGCAAACGCCCCTCCGGCCACGGCGCCGAACAGCGCCGCGCCATAGGCGGGACCGTGTTCGGCGCCTGCGATTCTCACCGGCATGTTCAGCACGTCGGCGTAGATCTGCATGGTCATCGGATCCTTCTGGCTGATGCCGCCGGAAGCGTAAAACGCCTCTACCGGCACCCCGTTTTCCCGGTAATTCTCCACGATCATCCGGGTGCCGTAGGCTGTAGCCTCGATCAGGGCGCGGTAGATATCCTCGGGCTTGGTCTGCAGGGTCATGCCCAGCAGCAGCCCGGACAGATCGGCATCCACGAGGACCGACCGGTTGCCGTTCCACCAGTCGAGCGCGATCAGCCCGCTCTCCCCCGGGCGTTTCGCCTGGGCCTTCTCCCGAAGGAAGGCATGGATCCCCAGCCCCGCCTGTTTTGCCTGTTCGGTATACGCGGCGGGGACACAGCGGTCGATAAACCAGGCGAAATGATCCCCCACACAGGCCTGCCCGGCCTCGTATCCGAAGAATCCGGGCAGCACACCGTCCTCGACCACGCCGCCGATCCCCGGGACCTGCACCTCGGTCTCCCCGACCGAGATATGGCAGGTCGAGGTGCCCA
>CABQAA010000328.1 GCA_902461995.1 uncultured Oscillospiraceae bacterium
CCGACCGGAACCGGAGCCACTGGTCCTACCGGACCCACGGGCCCCACTGGACCGACCGGAAATTCCGTGGAGTGTGCCTGTGTGCAGCAAATGAGAAACATCCTCAGACAGATCATCCAGCTGTATCCCACCGACACGGTGGTGGTCTCCATGGAAAGCGGAAATAACGCCAGCGGACGACCCGGCGCCTTGCTTCCGGCTCCCAACACCAATCCGAACGCCGGCCTCCTACAGCTGACTAACAGCCAGGGCGTTGCCCAAGAGGCCGTTTCCATCTGTCGGATCGCTGCCATCCGTATCACGAGTGCCGTTTATAACAACGCCATCACCTATCTGCCCGCTCCGACACCGACCCCCGAAGGATGCGGCGCCGATTGTGAAGCCGCCATACGCGCTTATCTGCCTGTGGGCACCTCGAGTGTCGATATCAACGCCGGCGGACAAACCGTGGCTCAGGGCACCGTGCTGAAGAGCGAATTCGGCATTCTGGCGCTTGTGGGTCCCAACAACAGCGATCCCACCTTTGTATCTACCTGCAAAGCTGAAATCCTGAACAAGTAACCAATCCGGTGCCCTTTCCGATCTCCCGATTTTTGGCACACAGATTGTCCAACACCGCATACTCTGGTTAAGGGGATATCGGCCCCCCAAAAAAGGAGGACCAATATGTTTGGAAATCGCCAAAAATCCGATGCCATGATGGCATGCCGGAGGATAAAACGGAACGGGAATGCAGCTGTTGTCCGCACTTTTACCAAAGGCCTACGTGTACGGCAAGTTCTAAAGGTCTGATCGGGAAGGGCTACCCCCTTTGCTCTGACCGTATCCGTCAGCCGCTGTGCCATCTCCTGCAACGCTCCTCTCACAACCGGCGATACGCAGAGACTGCAGTTCTTCGGCCTGCTCGGCACAGGTGAGAACAGGGTGGTACGGGCGCCAGCCTGCATGTGATCCGTCCGGCTTGACGTTCCTCTTTTCTCCGGCACCGCACTCCGGTCCGCTACAGAGGACCTGCACTCGTCCCGGACAGCCTTTCCCCGATCTGACGAACCTCAATCGGCTCCTGTCGATTGAGCGGATTCGTATCGACCGTATAAAAAAGCAGCGGCCGCCTTTTAAGGCGGCCGCTGTGCCGTATGCCGTTCAAATCGATTCAGTCGCCACCAGGGCCGTCCCGGCGTTCGCGGTCATCGGGACGTGTATTCCCGGTTTTACTGGTCCACTGGTTGTCGACAGCGGTTTTTTTGTTCGATTTCCCGTCTTTTTTCTGCGGTTCCATCCTATTCGCCTCCCTAAAAGCAGCTGTTCCTAGGATGGACCCGGCTCGTACAGATATGCATTCACATCGCCTGTAAATTGAGGTAATCGACAAGCCCGTTGTAAATGCCGCGGGCAAAACTCTGCGGATCGGTGGACAGAAGCTCCGCATCATAGGGATTGGTCAGAAACCCCATTTCCACCAGCACAGCCGGCATGGCAGTACGCCGCAGGACATACAGGCTCGGATTGGTCCGGACACCCCGGTTGGGCAAGCCGGTCGCGTAATGGAGACCGGACAAAATCTGCTCTCCCAGATAGTAGGCCGCACTGCCCACACTGTAAACATACGCTTCGCTGCCGCTTGCCGTGGTGATGGGGCTCGAATTGCAGTGCAGGCTGATGAAATAGTCCGCGCCCCAGCTGTTGGCCATATTTACCCGGGCGGCCAGGCTGGTCGCGTTGCTCGTCCCCAGCTGTTCGTCCGGGGAATTGCGGGACAGGCGCACCTCAAGCCGGGGATTCGCGCGGATCAGCTCGGCCAGGCGCACCCCCACTTCAAAGGTGACATCCTGTTCTCTTATGCCGTTCGCCTCGGCGCCGGCGTTCGGATTTTCCGGATTATGTCCTTGATCAACGAAAATTTTATAAATTCGATCCATAAGTCACTCTCCCTTTTTGCTTTCGTTCCAGTCTATGCAAAAAAGAAGGGACGGTTTCCTTTTTATACATGACAAGTCTTTCGCCTTTACAAAAAAAGAAGGCATCAAACGATGCCTTCTTCCGATCTATCAGGCATGACGGTGTACGTCGGCCGCGCCAAGCCCCTTTTCCTCATAACTGTTCCGGATATCCTCCCGGCCGTTCAAACGAGTTTCAAATACCTTTTTGGATTTCTGCAGCTCGTTCAAATTGGCGGGACCACCCATGCAGCCGCCTACGCAGCACATTCCCTCGATGAAATCTTCGGGCAATTTGCCCGCTTTGAGCAGCATCAGCGCCTTGCGGCATTCATCCGCACCGTTGCAGGGCAGCGCCTTGATTTCCGGAGCGTCCCCCCGTTCGGCCAGCACACGTTCAACCGCCTTGGTTACACCACCTGACAAGGCAAATCCCTTGCCATATCGGGTGGCATCTTCTTCGCCCGTTTCCTCACCGTTCGGCTCGATATCCTTGGCGCAGAACATAGCATACAGCTCTTCAAAGGTCAGGGCATAGTCCAGCTCGCCGATATAGCTGCCCATCACCTCGTTTTTCTTCGCGATGCAGGGTCCGACGAAGACGGTGGTTACGTCCGGACGCATAGTCCGGACATACCGTTCCACCGCGACCATGGGGGACACGGTGGTCGAAACAAATTTCATCAGGTCGGGGAAATGCTTGCGCACCATGCTGACGAAAGCCGGACAGCAGCTGGTGGTGGTCGCCATACCGGCCGCCTTGTGTTCGAGCATCTCCTCCGCCTCGTTGACGGCGACCATGTCGGCGC
>CABQAA010000329.1 GCA_902461995.1 uncultured Oscillospiraceae bacterium
GACTGGGGCGCAATGTTGTATACGGGGGGAACACCTTATTTTTCGCGTACCTATGCGGTTCATCTGGTGGACCGCGTGGGAGGCGGGGATTCCTTCAGCGCGGGTCTGCTGTTTGGAATCGGCAGCGGGTTTGATCCCCAAAAAACCATCGAATATGCGGCGGCGGCTTCCTGCCTCAAACAGACGATGGAATGGGATGTCAACCTCGCCAGCCGAGAGGAAATCGAACTTCTTGCAGCGGGGGACGGCTCTGGCCGCGTCCGCCGCTGACCAACCCCAACACAAAGAGAGGATGTGCCGCCGTGAACCGCCCTTCCGTGCCGTATCGGGTTCTCTACAGCAACGACACCACCAACATCACCACCTGCGTCAGCCCGTACCATTCCTCGCCCAGTGAGCCGTTCCGGCCCGAGATGCTCCGGGAGACGGTGAAGGAAGTCGCGGGAAAGGTGGATGCTCATCTGATCCAGTTATGCACCGGACGGGTGCCGTGGCACAAAAGCCGGGTTTATCCCATCGAGGAACACCACAGATGGTGGAGTGAGCATTATGGTGTGCCGCTGGATGACAAGGCCTTTGACGTGTCGGGGTATCACCGGTACCTGCTGGAAGGCGGGGATATCCTGCAGGACTTCATCGAGGCCTGCAGGGAATTCGGGCAGGCGGCGTTTGTTTCCATCCGTCTCAACGATTCCCACTTTATCGAATTTGCGGACGAACCGGGCAACCGGAGGGGCATCCACTGCATCAGCCGGTTCTACGCAGAGCATCCCGAATATCGCCTGGGAACCGACAAGCGGGATTGGTATCAGCGCAACTGTAACTGGATCTATCCCGAGGTGCGGGAGCAGATGTTCCGGATGATTGAGGAACAATGCGAAAATTACGATCTCGACGGTTATGAACTGGATTTTCAGCGCCATCCCCGTTTTTTTCGGGTGGAGGAAACCACGCTCGAAGAGCGGCGTTCCATCATGACGGATTTTGTCCGGAGAGTCCGGGAACTGCTCGACCGTACCTGTCGGAATGGCCGGTACCGGTATCTGAGCGTGCGGATCCCATGTTTTCTGTCCATGCTCGACGATATCGGGGTGGACGTGAAGGCGATGGCGGAGGCCGGGGTGGACATCGTCAATGTCTCCGATCATTATTTTACCGAGCAAGATACCGACTTTGCGAACATCAAAGCCCTTCTGCCCGATACGGCTGTCTATCTGGAGCTGTGCCACTGTCTGTATTCCGGCAAAGCCGTCAAAGCTGGCGCATATGATAATTTTACTTTCCGAAGAGTGACGGACGAAGAGTTTTACACCACGGCGCACCTGGCCTATGCGCAGGGAGCCCATGGGATCAGTCTGTTCAATTTCGTATATTACCGGCAACACGGCAGCGAGGGGCGGGGCCCCTTCAACGAACCGCCGTTTCATGTGCTGCCGCGACTGGGGGATCCCGCCTGGCTCGCCAAACAGCCCCAGCACTATATCCTCACGCCCGGCTGGCATTCCTGGAACGGCGTGATTCAGAGTGTGCCGACCAGCCTGCCCCACACGCTGGAAGCGGGGGAAACCCACCGCATCCCGCTTGATCTCGCGCCACCGGAAAACGGATGGAGCACCGCCGCCCGTCTGCGTTTGCAGACGGAAGAAGCTTTGAACGGCCAGCCCCTCAGGGTGGCCTTCAACGGAACGGTGCTGGCGACTGCGGAAGACATTCGGGAACCGTATCCAAGTCCTTATACGCCGCTGCTCGGCGATGAAACGACCCTGCGAGCCTGGACGGTTCCCCGGCTGTTGCTTCGAGAAGGATCCAATGCGATCGATGTGACACTGGAAGCGGGCGAGAATATCCGGCTGCTGGTGGCGGATTTGGCCGTTCGCTGAACGGCGCATCCAGGTAAGGAGGACACCGCACATGCGCGCATGCATGCAAAAACTGGGTCTGTTGTTTCTGGCCGCGAGCCTGCTGCTGGGGATGCCCATGACGGCGTCCGCCCATGTCAAGACCGATTACATACTAGACGCATCCGGAACCGAGATCCGCATTCCGGTCTCCTATACCTTTCGGCAGGTGATGCAGGAATTTTCGTCTGCGGGATCGCTGAAAAACGCACAGGATCTGTTCATCGACACGCAAAACCATCTATATGTCGCGGATACGGGCAATCACCGCGTGCTCAAGCTGGATTTGTCGGGGACGCTGCTGCAGGTCTATACCGGACCGGAGGACCGGCCGATGAAGGAGCCGAACGGCGTTTATGTGGATGCGGACGGCGATCTCTTCGTCGCGGACACCGGAAACCGGCGGGTGCTCCATCTGGCGCCGGACGGCGCGTTTGTGGAGGAATTCGGCAATCCGGAATCGGATATCTTGGGACAGGATTTTGTGTTTGAACCGCAGAAGGTGTATGTCAACAAAATCGGCTATTTGACGGTGCTCAAGCGGAACGCCTTTTTCACTATGGATGCAGGCGGCCAGTTTCGGGGATATGTCGGCGCGACACAGGTGGATTTTGATCTGGGACGCGTTTTGATCCGGATGTTTGCCTCCGAGACGCAGCGGGAACGCATCCGGAAACAGCAGGCCGTTTCCTATTCCAATTTTGTCATCGATCAGGACGGGATGATCTATGCCACTGTTCCGGGAGCGAATCGGGACCAGATCATGAAAATTTCGTCGGTCGGCACCAATATCTATCCATCGGGACGGTATGGGGAAAAGAGCCTC
>CABQAA010000330.1 GCA_902461995.1 uncultured Oscillospiraceae bacterium
ACCTCGGCCGACGACACCATGGAGGACATCTCCGCCGTCCGCTCCCTGGCCGGAAAACAGTGCTTCGTGTCGGGCATGTCCGCTCTGGTCACGGATCTGAAGGAGCTGTGTGAGCGGGAAGAACCGATTTACATCGGCATCGCCGTCCTGCTCTCCTGCGCGGTGATGATGCTGTTTATGGACTCTTTCTTGCTGCCCATCCTGTTTTTGCTGAGCATCGGGATGGCCATCGTATGGAATCTCGGCACCAACTTTTTTCTGGGGGAAATCTCCTATATCACCAAGGCGCTGGCCTCGGTTTTGCAGCTGGCGGTCACGATGGATTATTCCATCTTCCTGTGGCACAGCTATTCGGAACAAAAAGAGCGGTTCGCCGGAGACAGGAACCGGGCCATGGCCCACGCGATCTCCAACACCATTTCCTCGGTTCTCGGCAGCTCCATCACCACGGTAGCGGGCTTCATTGCCCTGTGCTTCATGACCTTCACCCTTGGTCGGGATCTGGGCATCGTGATGGCCAAGGGGGTCGTCCTCGGCGTCATCGGCTGCGTGACCGTTCTGCCGGCCCTGCTCCTGCTCTGCGACAAGGCGATCGAAAAAACCCGGCATCGCTCTCTCATCCCCCGTATGGATAAATTCGCCGGCTTTGTCACCAAACGCTCCTGGATTTTCCTGATCGTGTTCGTCGTGCTGCTGGCCCCGGCGCTCTATGGCTACAGCCACACGGGGGTCTACTATGATCTGACCGAATCCCTGCCCGCCGATATGGACTGCATCCTCGCCAACACCAAGCTGCAGGAGGATTTCTCCATGAATTCCACCCACATGCTGCTGGTGGATGCCCGCATGCCCGCCAAGGACGCCAACGCCATGCTGAGGGAAATCGAGGACGTGGACGGTGTCAAGATGGCCCTCGGTCTGGATTCGGTGGTGGGGGTATCGGTACCGGAAGAGATACTGCCGGAGTCGATTCTCAGCATCCTGAAAGGCGACCGGTATCAGCTGATGCTGGTCAGCTCTAAATATAAAGTGGCCACCGACGCCGCCAACGCCCAGATCGACGCGATCAACGGCATCCTGAAGCGGTACGACGCGGGCGGCATGCTGATCGGAGAAGGCCCGCTGACGAAAGACCTCATCACCATCACCGACCACGATTTCCAGGTGGTCAACATCCTCTCGATCCTCTCGATCTTTCTCATCATCGCCGTCGTGCTGAAATCGATCAGTCTGCCGGTCATCCTGGTGGCGGTCATCGAATTCGCCATCTTCATCAACCTCGGCATCCCCTGTTACACCGGGACCAGTCTGCCCTTTATCGCCTCCATCTGCATCAGCACCATTCAGCTCGGCGCCACGGTGGACTACGCCATTCTGATGACCACCCGGTATAAAAAGGAACGGTTCCGCGGAAAGGACAAGAAAAGCGCCGTGCAGATCGCCCTGTCCTCTTCCATCCCCTCCATCGTGGTCAGCGCCCTCGGGTTCTTCGCCGCCACCTTTGGAGTGGGCCTCTATTCGGACGTCGACATGATCGGCGCGCTCTGCAACCTGATGGCGCGGGGAGCCATTATCAGCATGCTGTCCGTCATCTTCATCCTGCCGGCCATGTTCATGCTATTTGATAAGGTGATCGGCGCCACCACCCTCGGTTTTAAGCCCAAACAACCGGCGGCTGGCTCCCCCGTCGCTCCGCCCCAAGAAGCGGCGTCCGAAACCCACGGCGAACCCGTTATGAAATAACTAAGGAGGAAGCGACTATGAAATTTCGTTATAAAAAAGGCCTCGCTGCCGTGTTGGCGGCGGCCGTCACCCTGTCGGCGGGCGCTGCCGGATTTTACGCCTATGCTCAGGCAACCGGAGAAACCCCGTCGCCGGAACCCACGGCCACCGCCGACGGTTCCGCTCCGGATGCCGCCTCCACGGACTCCGGCAGAAACGGCACCGCCGGCAAGGAAGAAACGGTATATGTGCTGGCCGGGGCCGACGGCTCGGTGCGCAAAATCATCGTCAGCGACTGGCTGAAAAATCCGGACGGCGCGGAAGAACTGGAGGATTACACCGACCTGTCCGACGTCACGAACGTCAAGGGGAACGAAAGCTACCGTCTGAATCCGGACAACATGCGAATCTGGGCGGCCGGCGGCAAAGACATCTATTATCAGGGCACGATCGACAAATCCCTGCCCGTCGATGTGAGCATCCGCTATACCCTGGACGGAAACCCGATTTCTGCTACCGATCTAGCCGGCAAGAGCGGCCGGGTCACCATCCGGTTCGATTACACCAACAACCTGAGGGTCTCCGCTCCCATCCGCGGCGAGGACACCGAGATCTGCGTGCCCTTCCTCATGCTGACCGGCACCATTCTCGACAACGACCGCTTCCGCAACGTCACGGTTTCGAACGGCAAGCTCCTCAACGACGGCAGCCGCAGCGTCGTGATAGGGCTCGCCCTGCCCGGCCTGCAGGAGAGCCTGCAGCTCGACGCCGATGTACTCGAGCTGCCCGCCTATGTGGAAATCGAGGCGGATGTGACGGATTTCGCTCTCGAAACCACCCTGACGCTGGCCGCCAATGCCCCCTTCAGCGGCATCGACCTCGACGAAGCGGGGGACCTGGGGAGCTTGAAGGGCGCGGTCCGGGATCTGGATGACGCCACGAGACAGCTCCTGGACGGTTCGTCCGCCCTGTATACCGGACTTAGCACCCT
>CABQAA010000331.1 GCA_902461995.1 uncultured Oscillospiraceae bacterium
CAGGTGCTGGCCCCTGTTGTTCGGGGCCGCAAGGGCGAGCACACCAAGGAATTCGAGACGGCGCGGAAATCCGGCTATGTCCGGGTGAGGGTGGACGGGAACGTCTATGACCTGTCCGAGACGATCCCGATGGAGAAGAACAAAAAGCACACCATTGAAATCGTGGTGGACCGTCTGGTGGTCCGGGACGATATGCGCAGCCGCCTGGCCGATTCCGTCGAAACCGCGACCGGCCTGACGGGCGGGCTCGTGACCATCGACGTGGTGGGCGGGGAGGAGATGCCCTTCTCCCAGAATTACGCCTGCCCCGAGCACGGCGTGAGCATCGAGGAACTGGCTCCCCGGATGTTTTCCTTCAACAACCCCTTCGGCGCCTGTCCCAAATGCACGGGACTCGGCGTTTTCATGTCCATGGACCCGGACCGGATCATCCCGGACCCCAAGCTGTCGATCAAGCAGGGCGCCATCCATGCAAGCGGCTGGAGCTATGCCGACGGCGGCACCATCGCCCAGATGTATTACGAGGGGCTCGCCGCCCACTATGGATTTTCGCTGGATACGCCGGTGAAGGACCTGCCGAAAAAGGCGATCGACGTGATCCTCTACGGAACCAAGGGCGAAAAAATCAAAATGACCCGGAAAATGGAATACGGCTCAGGTGAATACTTCACCGATTTCGAGGGTGTTCTCAACAACCTGCAGCGGCGGTATAAGGAAACCTCCAGCGAGTGGATGCGGGAAGAGCTCGAGGAATATATGAGCGAAATCCCCTGCCCGGAGTGCCACGGCCACCGCCTCAAGCCGGAAAGCCTCGCTGTGACGGTGGGCGGATCCAACATCTCGGAGCTCAGCCGCCTGTCGGTGTCGGGCGCTCTGCAGTTCGTCGACGATCTGGAGCCTCGGCTGAGTGACCGGGAGCGGCGGATCGGGGAACGGATCCTCAAGGAGATCCGGGAACGCCTCGGGTTCCTCCAAAGCGTGGGACTCGAATATCTGAGCCTGTCCCGGGCGGCCGGCACTCTGTCGGGCGGCGAAAGCCAGCGGATCCGTCTCGCCACCCAGATCGGCTCTTATCTGATGGGGGTGCTCTACATTCTGGACGAGCCCAGCATCGGCCTGCATCAGCGGGACAACGACAAGCTGCTGGCCACCCTGCAGCGCCTGCGGGACCTGGGCAACACCCTGATCGTGGTGGAACACGACGAGGACACCATGCGGGCGGCCGACTGGATTGTGGATATCGGTCCGGGCGCCGGGGTCCATGGGGGCCACGTGATCTGCTCCGGACCGGTGAATGAGATCTGCGCCTGTGAGGAATCCGTGACCGGCCAGTATCTCAGCGGCCGCCGCCGCATCCCGGTGCCGGAAAAACGCCGTCCCGGGTCGGGCCGTCTGCTGACCGTGCGGGGGGCGAGCGAGAACAATCTGAAAAACATTGACGTCTCCTTCCGTCTGGGTGCCTTCAACTGCGTGACGGGCGTATCCGGTTCGGGGAAGTCGTCCCTGGTCAACGAAATCCTGTATAAACACCTGGCCGCCGAGCTCAACGGCGCCCGCTGCCGGGCCGGCGCCCACGTAAAGATCGAGGGTCTCGAAGCGCTCGACAAGGTCATCGATATCAACCAGGCCCCGATCGGGCGGACCCCGCGTTCCAATCCGGCCACCTATACCGGGGTGTTCAACGATATCCGGGAGCTGTTTGCCTCCACGGCCGACGCCAAGATGCACGGGTTTTCGTCCGGCCGTTTTTCCTTCAACATCAAAGGCGGCCGGTGCGAGGCCTGCCAGGGGGACGGCATCATCAAAATCGAAATGCATTTCCTGCCCGACATTTACGTGCCCTGTGAGGTGTGCAAGGGCCGCCGGTACAACCGCGAAACCCTCGAGGTGAAATACAAGGGCAAAAGCATTTACGACGTCTTGGAAATGACGGTGGAGGAGGCGCTGGCCTTTTTCTCCAGCGTCCCGAAGATCGCCCGCAAGCTCCAGACCCTGTACGATGTGGGCCTCGGCTATATCAAAGTCGGCCAGCCCGCCACTACATTGTCGGGCGGCGAGGCGCAGCGGGTCAAGCTGGCCTCCGAGCTGTCGCGGCGTGCCACCGGCAAGACGGTGTATATCTTGGATGAACCGACGACCGGCCTGCACACGGCCGACGTGCGGCAGCTCATCGAGGTGCTGCAGAAACTGGTGGAAGGCGGCAACACCGTCATTGTCATCGAACACAATCTCGACGTGATCAAAACCGCGGATTACATCGTTGATCTCGGCCCCGAGGGCGGCGACAAGGGCGGGGAGATCGTCGCCGCCGGTACGCCCGAGGAGGTGGCGGCCGTGCCGGGATCCTATACCGGTCAGTATCTCAAAAAAATGCTGGGGTAAAATCCGCTCTTCCGCTTTGACGCCTCTTTCCGCGCATACTTGTCCGCCTCTGTGCGCAGACTAACCGCATCGAACGACAGGGGGCGGCGGCATGCGGATATCGGATATTCCGTGGGAGACGGTCGGGCAGGAGCTGCTCGATGGGAGCAAACCGCTGCCGGTGGAGATTGTCCGCCTGCTGGACGACGTCTTTTTTGCAGAAGAGGATACGGGGGAGAAGGGGGATCTCATCCTGGTGTTCGGCAGCCGGATGGGCTTCCGCTACCGGGGACGGCTGGCGCTGAAGCTGTATGAAGACAGCCGCGCTCCCTGTATCCTGATTTC
>CABQAA010000332.1 GCA_902461995.1 uncultured Oscillospiraceae bacterium
CATCCCCGCCGTCCCCTGCGGTTCCCCGTCGTCGGAATAGCGGCGGACCTGCCCTTCGCGCAGGACATACGCCGTGACATGATGGCTGGCGTTCCAATGCGCCTTTTTGAGCCGCGCGAAAAACGCGAGGGCCTCCTCCTCGCTGGCCGCCGGCCGGATACAGCCGATAAAGCGGGACCGTTTTTCTACGAATTCCGCCTCCGCTTCTTTCAAAACCGTACGGTATGCCTCCATGGTGCCCCGCTCCTTTCCAATCGCCGAGACGGACGAGAAGGGGGCAGCGCTGATGCGCTGCCCCGGCCAATCGTTTCTTATTGGTTGTCTTCCTTCATACCAAACCGCTTCTTGAAACGGTCCACGCGGCCGCCGGTATCGACGAGCTTCTGTTTGCCGGTGAAGAACGGATGGCATTTCGAGCAGATTTCCACGCGGATATTGCTCTTGGTGGAAGAGGTCTCGATCACTTCGCCGCAGGCGCAGGTGATGGTCGTCTTCTCATACTTGGGATGAATGTTCTCTTTCATTCGTGTCACCTCTTTCAGAAGCCCGGCCGCAGCGGCGGGCGGGGTTTATCGGGGCGGAACCCCGGAAATTGACATGGCGGAGAGTTAGGGATTTGAACCCTAGGTACGGGATTACCGTACACACGATTTCCAATCGTGCGCCTTCGACCACTCAGCCAACTCTCCATGGGGGCCTTTGGGCGTCCACGCCCAAAGGCGCTCAATTATTATAATGAATACCCGGCAAAAAATCAAGCCCTTTTCCGACTTTTTCAAAAAATTTTCTAACCAAGGCAACGAAGCGGATCAATCGTCGTAATCCAGGCGGATCGGCTGGGTCATCCGGACGGCGGCGCGGGCCACCCGCAGAAGCGCCGCGAAACCCCGTTTGGCATAGGTTTCGAGCGTCCGGGCGGCAGCGCCTTCCGTCTCCCAGGAGGCAATATCCCGTTCGGACGCGTTCCAGGTGTCGCGGTTGAGGGCTTCCAGTTCCCTTACGAGTTCATAAGCCGACCCGATCGGAATCTCCTCTTCCCCGGCCGGATCGGGGCCATAAAGCACCACATCCGCGTCAAAGGGCAGAAACATCTCGCAGTTGGCCGCCAGTGTGGGATAACGGCAGGTCTTCCGCTTTTGCGCCGCGGCCAATACGGGGAGGGTTTCGAGCTTTTTTAGCCAGTCGGGCGGCAGCGGATCCGGTTTCTTCTCCTGGTCCCGGTAAAGGGCCCAAAGAAGGAGGCCGTACCAGCCTTCCCACCCAGGCTCAGCGGTTTCACAAACGCCCTTCGGATTTTCTTCCCAGTAAACCGGAACACCAATTTCATCCTCTGCGGCTTCGCAGGCCATATCCCGCCAGCCGCGCGCCAAGGCTTCGATTTCGGAAAAGGATTCGGTTTTTCCGGCCTCCGGAGCGCCCGGCCAATTGTGCGCATAATAACGGGTCAGAGGGCCGCAATAGAGGGTCATCCGCATCGTCGGACATCCTTTCTCCATATCGATTACAGCAACGGAATCCCCGCCGCCTCGCATTCCGCCGTCATCCCATCCGGCCACAAGGAGGCCTGCACCTCGCCGATATGGGCCTTGCCGAGAAAATACATACACAGCCGGGACTGGCCGATGCCGCCCCCGATGGTCAGCGGAAGCTGCCCGTCGAGAAGCGCTTTCTGGAACGGCAGGGCGGCCCGGTCCTCGCAGCCCGCCAGGGCAAGCTGCCGCCGGAGCGCATCCGCGTCCACCCGAATTCCCATAGAGGAAATCTCAAACGCCCGGTCGAGCACCGGATAATAAAAAATCAGATCACCGTTTAAGCTCCAGTCGTCGTAATCGGGCGCCCGGCCGTCGTGCCGGCGGCCAGAGCGGAGCGCTCCGCCGATTCCCGTAAGGAAAATCGCCCCATAAGTCCGCGCAGCCTCTGTCTCCCGCTCGGACGGCGTGAGGTCGGGATAACGGTCCTCGAGCTCCTGCGTACTGATGAATGTCAGCGAATCGGGCAGCTGCCGCGGCAGGCCCGGAATGTTGCCCGCAGCGGCCGCTTCCGTCTCTTTGAAGACTTCATATATGGTTTCCACGGTTTTCATCAGGAAAGCCGGGGTACGGTCTTCCCGGCGGATCACTTTTTCCCAGTCCCACTGATCGACATAGAGGGAATGCAGGTTATCCGTCACCTCGTCCCGCCTGATCGCGTTCATATCGGTATAAAGACCGGTTCCGGGCTGCATACCGTAGCGTCCCAGGGCGAACCGCTTCCACTTGGCCAGAGAATGGACGATTTCAGCCACCCGGCCGCCTTCATAGAGCATATCGAACGATACCGGCCGTTCCGACCCGTTCAGATTGTCGTTGAGTCCGGATTCCGCCCGGACAAACAGCGGAGCGGAAACCCGTGTCAGGGAGAGCGCGCGGGCCAGCCGGTTTTCAAACGTATCCTTGAGGAATTTGATGGCTTTTTCTGTTTCCACGATGTTCAGGGCCGGGCGGTATCCCTCCGGGATCTGCAGCTGATAACGGCACTCGTCCATGATGTCTCTCCCCCTTTGATGTAAGAAAAACGCCCGACTGAATCGTCGGGCGTTCCCTGATGTCGGCGCCTGCCTATTTTCCCGGGCCGCTTCCAGCCAAGTATCGTGGGCGCAAGTGGGCTTAACTGCCGTGTTCGGGATGGGAACGGGTGTACCCCCACCGCCATCGGCACCGACTA
>CABQAA010000333.1 GCA_902461995.1 uncultured Oscillospiraceae bacterium
GATAAATTTGATCACAAGTCCCAGAGACATGCGGGGGATATAGGGTTTGAGATAAAACAGGACTTTTTTCATGGTTTCCAATCAAGCCTTTCCTGGAATTCCCGGTTCGGCCGCCGGATCCGGCTCGGCCTCTTCCACCGCCGCCACAGCTTTTTTCGTCACCCGGTCCAGTAGCGACAGCAGCACCGCCCGTTCGTCCGCGTTGAGACCCTCCAGCAGCAGGCGGTTCCATTCCTCCATGAGTTCGCAGACCCGCGGCAGAACTTGTTCCGCCTTTTCCGTGGGATACACCCGCAGAACCCGGCGGTCGTCCGGATCGGGTTCCCGCCGGATGAATCCGCTTTGTTCCAGAGCGCCCAGCTGTCTCGTGATGTTGCTTTTGTTGACACAGATGTGACGGGCCAGCTGATCCTGGGAAATGCCGGGCCGCTTGCAAACATGGAAAATGTAGGTGTGCTGCCGTCCGTTCAATCCCTCGATTTTTTCGCCGCGATACCGCCCCGAACAGCGGTGTATCCGGCTGATGTACTTCATGAGAGAATCCATTTGCCGCTCATCTCCGCTCTGATAATTGCGTTCGCAACTAATATACCACAAATCCGTTGCGAATGCAACTATATGGTCTTGCGCCAATGCGACGCATTTGATAAATTATTAGAAACAGTGGAGGTGTTTCGCTTTGAGCAGAAAAGAGGATGTGACGTGACAAAGGCACTATTTAAGGCACTATTTCTCGATTTTTATGAAATGATTGTGCAGGAATCCAAGAAAGGGGCAGCGGAGGAGATACGGCGGATATCGGCCGACTGGCTGACTCTGCACGAAAACCCGCTCCCGGTTTTTGTCCGCCGGTTTCTTCTCTTCGGGATTTAGCTTCCCTATTTTCCGCTTTGTCTTGAACCCGGAGCGGACATGCAGTATACTAATGTGTGAATTCGTTTTGCCACATGAGGAGGCTTTATGGAGATACTCACACAAGCGGGGCAGGCCCGCCGCGGACGATTTGAAACTCCCCACGGTACGGTAGAGACCCCCGCGTTTATGAACGTCGCGACCTGCGGCGCCATCAAAGGAGCGGTATCCGCCCATGATCTCGCGGATCTGAAATGCCAGGTGCAGCTGTGCAATACCTATCATCTTCATGTCCGGCCGGGGGATGAGCTGGTCCGGGAGCTCGGCGGACTTCACGCCTTCACCGGCTGGACTGGACCGATTCTGACCGACAGCGGCGGGTTTCAGGTGTTTTCCCTGGCAGGTCTGCGCCAGATCCGGGAGGAGGGGGTGACCTTCGCCTCCCATGTGGACGGCCGGCGCCTCTTCATCGGACCCGAGGAAAGCATGCGGATCCAGTCCCATCTCGGTTCCACCATCGCCATGGCGTTCGACGAATGCGTGGAAAACCCCGCGACGTATGCCTATGCCAAGCAGTCCTGTGAGCGCACCACACGATGGCTTATCCGCTGCCAAAAAGAACATGACCGTCTGAACAGTCTCTCGGATACCCTGAATCCCCGGCAGATGCTTTTCGGTATCAACCAGGGCTGTACGTTTGACGATCTGCGCACCGCGCACATGCAGGATATCGCCTCGCTCGACCTGGATGGCTATGCGATCGGAGGCCTCGCGGTGGGGGAGCCGGCTCCGGTGATGTACCGCGTCATCGAGGCGGTGGAACCTTTCATGCCCAAGGACAAGCCCCGCTATCTCATGGGGGTGGGGACGCCGGTCAACATTCTCGAAGGGGTGGCGCGGGGTGTCGACCTGTTCGACTGTGTCATGCCCGCACGCAACGCCCGTCATGGCCACGTGTTTACCTGGAGCGGGCGGCGCAACCTGCTCAACCGGCAGTATGAACGGGATCTCTCCCCGCTAGACAGCGAGTGCGGATGTCCTACCTGTAAGCGGTATTCCCGCGCGTATATCCGGCATTTGTTCAAAGCGGGAGAGATGCTGGCAATGCGGCTGTGCGTGATGCATAACTTATATTTTTACAACACTCTGATGGAGCGTATACGCGAGGCCCTCGAAAACGGGACATTTCCGTCGTTTTATGCTTCATACAGAGAGATTTTGGACGAACGGGCCGCTGGATTGTAAATTTTTTTCTTTTACAGCAAAAACACTTGCGCCTGTCCGCAAAACCCGATATAATAAAGAAGATTTTTAGGAGGTGCTTATTGCATGAATTTGATGCCTATATTGGCAGAAGCAGAGCAGCAGGCGGAAGTAAACCCGGTGGTGGCTCAGCTGATTATGTGGGGACCCATCGTTTTGATTGTGGTGCTCATGTATTTTATCATGATTCGTCCCCAGCGCAAAAAGCAGAAGGAAGAGCAGAAAATGCGCAACAGCATCCGGGTGGGGGATGAGATTACCACCATCGGCGGCATTTGCGGCCGGGTGGTCAACATCAAGGAAGATGCGCTCGTGATCGAGACCGGCGCCGACCGGAACAAGATGACCATCAAGAAATGGGCGCTGCAGAGCTGCGATACCGTCCATGATCCGAATGAAATCGACGACGATGACGATGACGACGACGATTGACAGCCGCCGAACGGTCATCCGGCCGCGATACGCGATAGAGGAATTGTCCGAAGAATGGCCGGGGCCAGTACTAAAATCACCCGCCGGGGAATAAGCTATGAATACGGGAATCCGATTCATAGGAAGGCGGAGGGTGAGGTATGAAAGCAAA
>CABQAA010000334.1 GCA_902461995.1 uncultured Oscillospiraceae bacterium
AAGATGTTGATAACATTGATGAGGCCGCAGGCGATATACTGGATATACCGGTCCACCACCTGCTTGCCCACGGCGTCCCCCGCCCGCATGGCGTCGAAGGCGGTCCGGCCGTCCACCTGATCGAGAGTGCCCGCGATCCTCCACATGGCGCTTTCGTTATGCGCCACCATAGCCTGACGGGTCTGGCGGATCAGGGCCGTGGCCGAAGCGTACGCCTCCCAGCAGCCGTGGCGGCCGCAGGTGCACAGCTCCCCATCGACGTTGATGACGATGTGGCCGAGCTCGGCGCCCGCGAAGTTAAAACCGCCGTAAATCTTGCCGTCGATGATGATGCCGCCGCCGACGCCGGTGCCGAGAGTGATGCACACGCAGCTCTGCGCCCCCTTGGCAGCCCCCGCAAGCGCCTCGCCCAGAGCGGCGGCGTTCGCATCGTTTTCAATGTATATGTCGAGGACCAGCCGCTCATGCATCATTTGCCGCAGGGGGACATTTTCAAACCGCAGATTGTTCGCATATTCCACAATGCCGGTGTCGCCGTTGCAGGTGCCGGGGCTGCCGATGCCGACATAGGCGACTTCGTCCATCCGGATCCCCGCGTCCGCCGCGGCTTCTCTCGCCATCCGGGCCATGTCGTCGACGATGGCGTCTGCCGAACGGGGCAGTGCAGTTTTGCATTTGGCAGTGCCGACGATGTGATATCCGTCATCTACGACCCCCGCCTTGATATTGGTTCCGCCGAGATCGATGCCGATTGTGTACATATGAAAACCCCTTCTCGCCATATGTTTTGGGGCCTTGGCCCCGGAGCGACATTTATAAAGAGAGTCCTTTTTCTTCCAGAAACGTTCGAAAAGCCGCCTCGCTGCCGTTGATGACAAGCTCGGTGGGGAAATCGATGTCCCGCAGCAGTTCCAGACAGCGGGGGACGCATCCCACATTCTCGTGGAAATGCGCGTCCGAATCGAGCGCCACCCTCACGCCGTGCCGTTTGCACAGCTCCGCGATTTTCCGGCAATTGGCCGCCGAGTCCGAACGCGCACGGAAGGTGTTTTCGTTGATCTCCACCACTTTTCCGGTCTGACCAAAGACCGGGATCACGGCTTCATAATCGTAGGCAAAGAGCGGAGTGCCCGAGTGCCCAATGATATCCACCTCGGGATTCTCCGCCAGGGCGAGGTACACCGCCGTACAGGCTTCGATCCCGCCAGGCTCCAGCACGCTCTGATGCATCGAGGCGACGACGAGTTCGAGCCGGCTAAGCCGGTCGGCCGGCATATCAAGGCGGCCGTCAAAATCCATCACATTCGCTTCCACACCCCGCAGCACCCGCACCCCCTCGATGCAGTCCGGAAGGGCATCCAGATTCCCAAAATGCCAGATATGGGGAGAATCGGGGGCTCCCACGCCGTGGTCGGTGCAGGCGATGGCCAGCAGATGCTGTTCGGCCGCGGCGCGGGCCAGTTCGGTCACCGTGCTGTAGGCGTGGGTAGAGGCGATGGTGTGGCAGTGCAGGTCCGCTACCACGCGGGAAAGAGCATTCATACGCCGGGTCTCCTTTGGTTTAAAATTGGTCCCATTCGATCTGAACTTCGGGAGGAGGCGGCGCCTGGTCGTCCATGCCCAGGTTGTGCATCAGCTCCTGCGCCGCATTATACCCCATTTTTTTCTGACGGTTGTTCATGGCCGCCACCTCGATGATGATGGCCAGGTTCCGGCCCGGTTTGACCGGGATGGTCAGCATGGGGACGGTGATGCCGAGAATATCGGCGTATTCATTGTCCAGCCCCATCCGGTCATACACCTTTTCATTGTCCCATTGCTCGAGCTGAACCACCATGTCGATTTTCTCCGTCACCTTGACGGCGCCCATACCGAAAATGCGGCGGGCGTTGACGATGCCGATGCCCCGCAGCTCGATGAAATGGCGGATGTTGTCCGGCGCGGAGCCGACGAGCGTTTTGGCCGAAACCCGGCGGATCTCTACTGCATCGTCCGCGATCAGGCGGTGTCCACGCTTGACAAGTTCGATGGCCGTCTCGCTTTTGCCGACGCCGCTGTCCCCTGCGAGCAGAATACCCTCGCCGTAAACCTCCACAAACACCCCGTGCCGAGTGATGCGGGGGGCGAGCTGCACGTTGAGGAACGCAATCAGCGCCGCCATGAACCCCGAGGTGGTGTCACCGGTATGGAGCAACGGCACACCGTGCTTGACGCAGGCATCCCGCAGATCGGGTAGGATGGGCAGCTTCCGTGTCACCACCACAGCCGGGGGCCGGCGAGATACGAGCTGTTCCAGACGGTCCGCTCGCAGGGACGGGGCGAGGGCCTCCAAAAAGCCGTGTTCACTCTTGCCCAGAACCTGGACGCGGTCGCTGTCGAAATAGTCGTAGTATCCGCCGAGCGCCAGCCCCGGACGGTTGACGTCACAGCAGGTTACAAGCAATTCCTCGGGGCTGGCCGGCATGAACACCGTTTCCAGCCCGACTTCCTTTATGATTTGCGCGAGAGAGACGGAATATGTGGTCGCCATTTTCCCGCCGCCTTTCCGGACAACGTCCGCTGCCTATCTCCATGCGCATGCGCAGCCGGCATTGTCACAATATAAAAAGGATACTGTGCTTAGTATACCGTATTTCGGGAAAAGATAAAAGATGCTTTCGGCTTTTTTGAGGTGAAAAATTTTGTTTCTTTC
>CABQAA010000335.1 GCA_902461995.1 uncultured Oscillospiraceae bacterium
GTCTCGGTCCACCTGCAGACCCCGGTCGGCGGCAATCTGCTCGACGATTTCCAGAAACCGCCGTTTATCCGGCATCAAGAAGGTCAGGCTGATGCCAAACCGGTCGGAAAGAGAAACCGCTTCCTGGACCGTATCGGCGGCGTGGACTTCGTCCCCGTCCCGGTCCCGGAAGCTTTCCCGCAGCAGATGCCGCCGGTTCGAGGTGGCATAGACCAGCACATTCGCCGGACGGGAGGCGAGCCCGCCCTCCAGCACCGCCTTGAGTGCGGCAAACGAATCGTCATTGCCCGAAAAGGACAGATCGTCGATAAACAGGATGAATTTCATCGGCAGACCGGCCAGGGATCCGGTCAGAGCGGGCAGCTCGCACAGCGCCTCTTTCGGCATTTCGATCATCCGCAGGCCCCGGCCGGCGTATTCGTTGAGCAAGGCCTTGACCGTCGAGGATTTGCCGGTTCCCCGGTCGCCGTACAGCAGCATGTTGTTCGCCTCGAACCCGTCGAGAAAAGCCAGGGTGTTGTCGATCGCAATCTGCCGCTGAACGGTGTAATCCTTCAGATTGGACAAACGGATGGGATCGGGATGCTCCACGGGCTGCAGCGCGCCGTCCCTCCACAAAAAAGCCTTGCGAGCGGCAAAGCGGCCACATCCATGTGCTGCATGATAGACCGCGAGTCCCGGCAGCGCATCCCCCCAGGGAACGTCGAACGGGGCCGGCGCGACGTTTGTCCCCCAATCCGGCAGACGGGCGGCGACCGCCGGATCCAGCGCCGCCAACAGTCTGTCCGGCCGGATGGTGACGGCCTCGTACAAAACGGCGAGATCCCGCAGCGCTGCCTGGGTCAGCCGGTCCAGGTCTCCGGACTCCGCGGCGCCGCTCTCCCCTTTTGTCAGCCGGATGGTGAACGGGTTTTCATCCTCCGCAATCTCAGCGGCCACGGCGGACGGCAAACTGTCCAGCCCGCCTTGTTTCATCAGGATCCCGCAGAACGTCCCCCAGCGGCTGCACAAAGCGGCCGCCTCGCCGCTGCAGGCGGCTTCCAGCAGATCCAGAAACGCGGCGGTCACCGGGCGGTGGAGCACCCCGCGGTAAACTGACAGGGACAGGATATTTTCGTACAAACGGCGAACGGTAGCGGATTCAGGCATTTAGAAGGCTTCCTTTCTGCGCTTCCGGCCATCGGCCGGGGATTCTCTCGCAATTTTACCCCGTTTGTGAGAATCTGTCAACTTGCAGGCCTTGTCAGGGCTGAGTGAACGGTCTATACTGAATCCTAGACATCGATCAACGGAAAGGCAGGGCCGCGGCATGGAACTTCCGACGATCCGGCGGGAAACCGCCGGCTGCTTTACTGGTCATCGGCCGGAACGTCTCCCGGGCGGATACGCCGCCTGGGATTCCCCCTATTCTCCGCTGCGTCCCCGGATCCGCCGGGCCGTAGAGAAGGCGGCAGCGGACGGATATCGGGATTTTATCTGCGGCATGGCGCTCGGTGCCGACACTTTGGCCGCCGAAGAAGTGCTGGGGCTGCGCGGACGCTTTGGAGACATTCGCCTGATCGCCGCCATCCCCTGTCCCGAACAAGCGACCCGCTGGCCGGCCGCGGACCGTGCGCGGTATCGCCGCCTGCTTGGGCTGGCCGATATCGTAGTAACCGTTTCGCCCGTCTTCACCCCTTATGCTATGCATCTCCGGAACCGCTGGATGGTGGATCACGCCTCTCGTCTGATCGCCATTTTTGACGGTTCCCCGGGCGGCACGGCCAACACCGTCCGTCTCGCGGAAAAGCAGGGGCTGGATATTGTCTTTCTCTCCCCGGATGCTCCTCCGATCGACCGCGTACCCGACTAGCCACCTGCTCACCACTTTTTTATCCTATAATATACTGATCGACTGGGACATCCCCGATTATCTGCAGCCGTATGATCCCACATTTCACGCTGACGAGGAGGCGATGTTCCCGCTTTATCCCCTCTCCGGCTATCCGGAGGCGGGCCCCGGCATGCTCTGCTTGCGCGGTTCTCTCTTACTCCTGACTGAAAGAGAACTGGCTGTGCACGGGCATTTCAGCTGCGAAGATTCGGACAAAACTGGAAAAGGCAGACAGCCGCCTGCACCAGCTTGCACAGGACCTGCGTCTCCATCTCTCCGCGCTGTTGCTGCGCGAAGAAATTTGCCCGCGCTTTTTCACTTTAGCATATAAAAATGTCTTGACTTTTCTTATCCGACGGGTGTATAATGGCCGCAATATTCAAAAAGCGTTTTTACAGAAAGGGGGCCGTTCGCCATGATGTCGGGAGCTGCGGCTATGGTCAAATGCTTGGAGCTGGAGGGCGTTCATACCCTCTTCGGCTATCCCGGCGCGGCGATCTGCCCGTTTTACGATGCACTCGTCGGCAGTTCTCTCCACCATGTGCTGGTGCGAACCGAGCAAAACGCCGCCCACGCCGCATCCGGATACGCCCGCGTGTCCGGCAAGGTCGGCGTCTGCGTGGCCACCTCCGGTCCCGGCGCCACCAACCTGCTCACCGGCATCGCCTCGGCTTACATGGATTCCATTCCCCTTGTGGTCATCACCGGCCAGGTCAGGAGCGACCTGCTGGGCCGGGATGTGTTCCAGGAGGCCGACATCACCGGCGCTGCCGAACCGTTCACGAAACACAGCTATATTGTCAA
>CABQAA010000336.1 GCA_902461995.1 uncultured Oscillospiraceae bacterium
GCTGTCCGGGATCAGGGCCATTTCCAGATCGCCGGAATATCCGTTATTCGCCACGCTGGTATAGTACTGGATCCCATCCGCATAGAACGGGGTCGTGTCTCCCTCGGGGGACATGGAAATGCTGACTGCTCCGGGGATATGTTCCGGGGTCGCATAGGTTGGGGTACCGCTTTCCCCAACGGTCAATTTGGAAAAATACACGTTTTTCAGGTTAAACCTGACTTTGTTGTCTGCCGTAGGCATGATTACACCTCAATTTCATAAAGTATTTGATACAGCTTTTCGTTTTGGATATACGCCTCGGACTTCTCGAATGCGATTCCGGACTCGGCCAGCGTGTCCTCGACCTGTTTTTCGGCGGCAGGGTCCTTTCGTTTTGTGTAAAGCTCGACCTGATACCTGGCGGTCCGGAAATACATCATCCCGTCCGCATAAAAGGCATTCTCGCTCGTCATAGTAAATACGCCGTATGGGGCTGATGGGATCGGCCCATGCTTATCGTCGTATTCATGGTAAACGAATGGGATTCCGGATTCGCTCAAAACTGAGAATAGTTCCGCGTTTGTCATCCCTTCACCACCACCTTGACCTCTTTTCCCAGATACTCCTCAGCCTTTTCACAGGCCGGTCGTATATGTGGGACCGCCTCGACACGCCCGCCGCCTGCCTTTGCGTGTCCGTGCTCCAATAGATGCGCAATTTGATAATCTGTTTTGTTATAAACAATCATCCGGATCGCGTCTTTTGCTTCGTATCCCACTTTTTTTGCCCATCCTTTGGCGTAGTTCCCCGTCAGGCGCGGAGAGTTTTTTCGGATATCGTCTCGGCATTCTTCTGAAACGGTTTTGATGGATTTTTTTATGCCGTCCGTAACATCCTGGCTGTACCCGGAAAGCTCTTTTGCTATGGCGTCGCCGAGCTGGTTTGCTTTGCATTTACCCATCAGGACCCCGCCTTTTCTGACATATACAATTCCATCCGTTCATCCGCGTTCCGAAAATGCGTCCGGTAAATGTCCAGCACCCGGCCGCATACCTCCGCTTCCCGCTCATCTGCGTAATCCCCGAAAAACACGGTGATCTTTTTTTCAGGCTTTAAACCGGTTGCGGCGGCGGAAAAATACTCCTTTTGACCTATGCTTTCCTCCTTACCGTACACCGTACGCTTCGTGAACGTCGATTCTTGGTTGCCGTCCTCATCCGTAGCCATGCCAGTTCTTGATATAAGATCGAAAACAACATCACGGTTCACGGTAATCCCCCGCCATCCACAAGGAGCTTTTTAGCATGTCGTAACTCCGCTGGTATTTTTCGCTGTTTTGATCCGTACCGAAATTCGACTTACAGTAAAGGATGACCGCCCGCTTTATCAGCGGGTCGGTCTCCTCTACCTTCAGGACGCCGCATAGCCGGAGGTCCGCCTTTGCCGCGTCGATCATGTCGTTCAGCTCGGCGTCAAACGCCGATGTCGATACCCGAAGCGCCAGTTTGACGGATTCCAGCATTTCGCTTCCTCCTTATATAGCCTTACGCCGTGGCGCGGGTGTATTTGCATAGGGCGGTCTTGTCTGCCAGTTTCCCGTCAGCAAGTGCCATGGCCCGGTACACCACCGAGCCGGACCGGAATCCGACGGAAGCGTCCGATTCCACGGTCGGATCAGCCGCAAAATTGAATTTATAGGCTTTGAAATCTCCGAATACGATGGTATCTTCGGCCGTGTTGTCGTCCACGATCACCGGGAATCCCAAAACGTTGAACTTAGCCGGGCTCTGCGCGTCGGCAACCACCACGCGGTTGCCCGCGGTATCCTCCATGCCGAGGATTTCCCCGTAGAACAGCGCGCGGGTGGTCAGCATCGACGACCCGTTGAGGTATTGGGACGGAACGGCGGCGATGATGCCGCACAGGTCCTTGTACTTCATGGCCGCCTTCGTAAAGGTTCCGGTGTTGGTAATCTCCCCGGATTTCAAAAGCCCGGTCGGCTGGTTGGTACCGGTCCCGTTGATGATAGCGTTATCAACCGCTTTTTCCAGCTTGTTCGCCAGCCTGTCGACCAGCCACGCCTCAAAGGCCGGGACGGACATAGCGGACACGTCGGCGGTAATTTCCACTGTTTTAATGAGCTTGTACGCGCCCAGGGATACGGCCGTCAGGGCATCCGCGCTATCGGTCGAAGCGGTCCCCATCGCCACCCACGACGCATCCGCGGCGGAGGATTCCACCGGGTAGCTGACATTTCCGGGAATATGGGTCACATCCACGGCCGCGATCAGCGGGTTCAGCTCGAGCCGGGATACGATCATGTTCATGGTTTCTGTCGGGATCGCGGCGTTTGCCGTGACGGCCGCCCGCTCTTCGGCATTCAGCTCTTTTCCCTGGAGTTTCCGCAGAAATGCCGAACGGTACTCTTCGGTATCGACAGCAAAGGTTCTCTCTTCCATTTTCTTGTCCTCCTGAAACGTTTTGATAACATTTCCGGCTTTCCCGGATGCAATGTCGGTTTTCAGCCTATTCCGCTTTTCAGCGGCGTTGACTATGGATTCACGCTCTTCCTTTAATCTGCGCACCTCTTCGGTCAGGGCGTCAATGTCGGCGTTCTCATTGTCCATCTCACCGCGGATAGCGGCGAGGCGGGCTTCGATCTCTTCTCTTCTGTTCA
>CABQAA010000337.1 GCA_902461995.1 uncultured Oscillospiraceae bacterium
AAAAGTGATGCCCGCCCTGTATCTCGGGATCGGGCTGACATATGGACTCGGCAAACTGGCCGGGGTACTCGGTATCGCACAGATGAAAACCGGCTTCGCGATCGCCTGCGCGGGCGTCGGCATCGCCGCGATGGTGCTGGCATTGATTCTGACCGTCATGCGGTATGCCAAGGGGCTATTTGGGGCCGAAGGGTATCTGACACAGACTTTGCCCGTCGGCAAAGGCACGCTGATTGCCTCCAAGGTGATTACGGGGTATTTGCTGATTCTCCTCGGGTTTATCGGGCTGATGCTGGGGGTTTTCGGCACGATCGATATCTTCGAGATCGGCGGGATCCGGGAATTCCTGGCGTCCGCGTTCGGCGATATGATGGCGCCGCTGCTCATCGTCTTCCTGGTAATGGGACTGGTCCAGCTGTTCGCCAGCCTGGCGGCGGTGTATTTTGCCATTACCCTGTCCAATACCCGGCCGTTTTTGAGCAACAACCTGCTCTTTTCGGTGGTGTTTTATCTGGCGTCCAGCACCGTGATCGGTCTGATTGAATTGGTCGCCATGCTGCTGCTGCCGATCGGTATTCGTCTGACGGAGGGCGGCGGGATTCGCCTGGTGTTCGAAACCACCCTCGGTTCGCTGCTGCAGAATCCGTCGCTGATGGGCTCCAATCAGGATCCGAGCGTTTTCATGCAGGTGAGCCTGGGCATCGGCTCGGTGCTGGCGGACGCCGTGGTTGGCATCATTCTGCTGGTTGTCACTCGTTGGCTCCTCACCCGAAAAGTGTCGGTGAAATAACCGCGTTGGAGCATTTGGAATCCAGCGAAACTCTCACCGCGAAACCGCGCACGGCAGGCCGCATTTCTTATTGAACAAGCAGAAGACCCGGACAGATGTCCGGGTCTTCTGCTTGTTACGGAGAGGATGAGAAGATCGGTGCGGCTTTTTTCGGTTTTGCCGGTTTCTTGCATCGGATTGGAGAAACCGGCCGCTGTACGAATATGGTTACCCTCCGCCTGCCCCGCGCATATATTAGCAGTAGGTGTGCGGCAGCGCCCGGAAGCGAATCCAGGGAGGGCGTGTCCGGTGGGCTTGAGGGCCGGCACGGCCTGTCTCAAGAAAGGAAGGGATTTCACAATGGAATGGATATTACTCGTCAGCTCCGTGACCAATGCGATGCGGGGCAAAGCGGTTTTGGAACGCAACGGTTTCCAGGCCCATGTTCAACGTGCCGTGGAACGGGACGGGAGCAACGGCTGTGGTTACAGTATTCTAACGAACGGCGACGGCGCCAAGGCGGAGCAGATTCTGCAGAACGCCGGTATCCGCGTCAGGGGGCGCCGAGAGGGCGGGGTACGATGATTTATTTAGACAACGCGGCCACCACGTGGCCGAAACCTTTATGTGTCCGGGAAGCGGTCCGTCAGGCAATGGAGATTTACGGCGCCAATCCTGGGCGGGGCGGGCACGCCATGGGAATGGCGGCATCCCGGGAGATTTATCGCTGCCGGGAAACCGCCGCGGCTTTTTTTCATTTAGACAATCCGGGGCATGTGGTATTTACCATGAACTGCACCATGTCGCTCAATATTGTGATCAAAGGGCTTCTGCGCTACGGGGGACATGTCGTGGTGTCGAGCCTGGAGCATAACGCGGTGCTGCGCCCCTTACACGCCTTGTCCGCGTCCGCCAAGGTCTATTCTGTGGCTGCGGTCGTCCCAGGCGATCCCGAGGAGACGGTGCGGAATTTCCACCGCTGCATCACCCCCCGGACGAAGGCCATCATTTGTACCCACGCATCCAATGTGTTCGGGTTTCGTCTCCCCATTCGGGAAATCGGCGAGCTGGCGCACCGGATGGGTCTTCTGTTCGTGGTCGATGCCGCGCAGAGCGCGGGTATCCTGCCCATCGACATGGAAGCCGACCACATCGATTATTTGTGTGTGCCGGGCCACAAGGGGCTGTACGGTCCGATGGGGACCGGCATGCTGCTATGTGGGCCCGAGTCTCCTCTGCCCACCTGGATGGAAGGGGGCACAGGCAGCCAGTCCCTCCTTCTCGAACAGCCCGAAGAGCTGCCTGACCGGTTTGAAAGCGGCACCGTGAACACGTCCGGAATCTGCGGGCTCAGGGCCGGGATGGAGTGGGTCATGAACAAGGGGGTCGACAAAATCGGGCAGCACGAAATCCGCCTGATGGCCGCGCTGCATGACCGGATGAGCGATGTTCCGGGCGTGGTGCTGTATACGCCCCGTCCCCGGCTGGAGGAAACGGCTCCGGTGCTGTCGCTGAACATCGACGGGCTGTCGAGCGAAGAGACGGCGATGCGGCTCGATCGCATGGGCATTGCCGTACGGTCGCGGCTGCACTGCGCGCCGAGTGCCCATCAGCAGATGGGTACGTTGCCCGACGGTACTGTCCGCCTGGCCCCTTCCGCGTTCACAAATGAGGCTCAGATTGAGAAAACCGCCTATATCCTGCGGGAAATCGCGCGAAAGCCATTGCAATAATCGTACAATATGGTAAAATAGAGACGATTAGGCGCCGGGAGCAAGCATGATGCCATCATCACTTGTTCAGGGGCGTTGGAAAGCGTGGTGAGGCGGATGGGGGCCTTTTTCGCCGATATTTGGAGCCATATTGTCAAGTTTTTTTTGT
>CABQAA010000338.1 GCA_902461995.1 uncultured Oscillospiraceae bacterium
ACATGAAAGTGGTCCTTTTCGGGAAGTGCGTGAACGGAGCTGACATACACCAACCGTTTGATAGAATGGTTCAGGCAGGCACTCAACAGCCGGCGGGTGCCCACAACATTTACTTCATATAGAGCGGGGCTTACCTTTTCCGCAATATCTACGATTCCGGCTGTATGAATGACGATGACCTCGTATCCCTGTATACCGTCAAAGAAGCGCTCCAGGCTATACGGATCGCGGATATCCCCTTGAACATATTCTACACCTTCCAGCAGTCCGGTTTCCTCCGGTAGAATCAGTCCGCGCACCCGCTGCTTGCGGGCGAGCAACTGCCGGATCAACGTATTTCCCAGATGGCCATTGGCCCCGGTGATCATATAAAGCCGTTCCATACAGAATCCCTCCGTTTAAAAACGACACAATGTTGAATATCTTTCTTAACTGTATTATAATTTCCCGTAGGATTAACTGCAACCAACACCCCGGGAGAGTTTCGGCAGATATCGGACACATTATGCAGGATTTGTTCAGAAAGAGAGGCTGTTATGAAAAAAGTTACAAATGATCATCGGTCTCGGGTTACCAAGATGCTGATCCGCAAGGCGTTTATGGAACTGTTGCGTCAAAAGCCGCTGGCCAGCATCTCGGTAAAAGAACTCTGCGAGTTGGCGGGAATCAATCGCGGGACCTTTTACAGCCACTATCAGGATGTCTATGATCTGCTGGATCAGCTGGAGCAGGAGATGATGAACGATTTCCAGAAAGCGCTGGAGCCTTTGTTGGAGGCGAAGCCGTTTCATCCGGTGGAAATCAGCACTGGTATTTTCCGCTGCCTACAGGACAATTCCGACCTGTGTACCGTGACTCTGGGGGACTACGGTGACAAGCGGTTTGCCCGCCGTCTGCTCAATATCGGACGGGAAAAATGTATGGAAGCCTATTTACGGTATTTTAAGGAGGCGACACCCCGTCAGGTGGAGTATTATTACGCCTTTGTCAGCGAGGGCTGCATTGGCCTGTTGCGGAAATGGCTGGAGGACGGTATGACCGGGTCGGCGGAAGAAATTGCCCGGATGGCGGAGGAAATTATGCTCCACGGCTTGGGATTTTTGGAGCGGTACGGAGAGGAAGGGCATGCAAACAGATAAATTTCCTCCTAGATTTGTCTAGTCAATCCAGATAAAATAAATTTATGATAAGCATTGACTTTCCCACAAAACAGAGTCTATAATGACGAGAATTTAGTTGGTGGGAGGTTGTTTATGAGTACGGTCAGAATCGGGATTGTGGGCGCGGGAAACATCGCTACTAACGCCCATATGCCCGCCTATACCCATTGCGCGGATGCGCAGGTGGTTGCAGTTGCGGATATCGATTTTCAGCGGGCAAAGGATTTCGCCGAACGGTTTCACCTGGAGGCAGCGTATTCCTCGGTGGAGGAAATGCTGGACAAATCCGATATTGACGCGGTGGATGTGTGCGTATGGAACTGTGCCCACGCTGAGGTGTCGATAGCCGCCCTGCGCGCTGGAAAAGCGGTTCTGTGTGAAAAACCCCTGTCCTATGATCTGGAAAGTGCCCTGCAGATTCAGGAGGAGGTTAAAAAGGCTGGGGTTCCCTTTTTGCTGGGGGTTCCCAACCGGTTTTATCCGGCGAATCATCTGGCGCGGCAGTTGGTGGAAGCGGGAGAACTGGGGGATATTTATTACGCCAAAGCTTCTTATCTCCGCCGCCGCGGCACGCCGTTGGGGTGGTTTACCGACCGCCGGGCTTCCGGTGGCGGACCGGTGCTGGATATCGGTGTGCATCGTATCGACGCGGCATGGTATCTGATGGGGAATCCCAAGCCGGTGCGGGTTAGCGCGGCGGTATCCAACCGTCTGGGGGAATTCCGGACAAAAGGTGTGGACCGCTGGCAGGGAACGCCCTATCCGGACGGGCGGTACGATACGGAAGACTTCGGCGCCGGTGTCATTCATTTTGAAAATGGAGCCATGATGCAGTTTGAGGCCAGCTGGGCCATCAACGGCCCTGAACTGGGTCACACGCAAGTATACGGTACCAAAGCGGGGCTGTCCATGGACCCGCTGACGATCTTCGGGGAGCGGGCGGGCTATCTCAGCGATGACCGCCTGACCACTGCTCAGGAATCTCCCTTTGACAACGAAATTGCCCATTTTGTCCGCTGTGTTCAGGGCAAGGAACAGCCGCGCACGCCCATTGAACAAGCATGCGACCTGCAGCGCATGCTACAGGGGATTTATGATTCCGGGCGTCTGGGCCGGGAAGTTACGCTGTAAGGAGGCGAGAAGATGAAAACTTGCATCAGCACCTATAGCTTTGCACCGTTGATCGACAATAAAAAGCTGACCTATTTTGAGGTCCTGGATAAAATCAAGGAGCTGGGGGCGGAAGGCGCGGAATTCGTGCTGGACGACACGGCGCCGGACGGCACCAATCCCCGGGACTTTGCTCTCCGTTTGGCGGAGGCGGCCCGTCAGAAGGGATTGGACGTGCCGATTTATACCACCTCGGCCAATTTTTTATGCCCGGACGTGGAAAAGGAAATCCGTCGGGTGGAAAAACACATTGATATCGCCTCCGAGGCGGGGATTCCCCTGCTGCGGCATGATATTGCCT
>CABQAA010000339.1 GCA_902461995.1 uncultured Oscillospiraceae bacterium
CTTGGCAGGGCGCGCCGCGCGATTCGATGAATGGGAACTCAGTCGAAATACACCGCTTTGCCGGTTTTGGACGAGGTGTAGATCGCTTCGAGAATCTCAGTGACGACCAGCGCCTGCTCGGGGAGGACCAGGGGCTGGGTATCGTTGAGGATCGAGGTGATCCACTGGGAGCATTCCAGCTCGGCGGGATCGGTAGACGAAGCGCCGTCATAAAACGCCACGCCGCCCGCGTTCAGATCGACATGCTCGACCACCTGGCGGCCCAGGTGGATCCGGTTGAAACGCAGGCCGTCGACCATATCCGCGCCACCGAGCGTGCCGCACAGGGTGGTCTGGGCTTCCCGGACGTCCAGGAGGTTGATGGCCCAGCTGGATTCGAGAAGAATGGCGGCGCCGTTTTCCATCGTCACCATGCCGAAGGCGGAATCCTCGACCGTGAATTCCTTGGGATCCCAATCTCCCCAGGCGTTGCCGGTCTCTTTCTGATCACCGAGCTTCTTGAAGGTCCGGCCCAGCACGGCTTTGGGTTTATAGTTGTTCATCATCCACAGTGTGAGATCCAGTGCGTGGGTACCGATATCGATCAGGGGACCGCCGCCCTGTTCGTATTCATTGAGGAACACCCCCCACGTGGGCACCGCGCGGCGGCGGATGGCGTGAGCCTTGGCGAAATAGATGTCGCCGAGCTCCCCTTCCTCGGCCGCCCGCTTCATCAGCAGGGAGTCGGGGCGGAAACGGTTCTGATAGCCGATCGTCAGTTTTTTGCCGGTTTTCTTCGCGGTTTCCACCATCAGACGGGCGTCCGCCGCCGTTTTGGCCATCGGCTTTTCGCACATGACGTGCTTGCCGGCCTCGAGCGCCGCCACCGTGATCTCGCAGTGGGAACGGTTGGGGGTGCAGACATGCACGACGTCGATGGATTTGTCAGCCAGCAGTTCATGATAATCCACGTACACCTTGGCGCCCTCCGCGCCATAGGCAGCCGCCGCCTGCTCGGCGCGTTCCACGATCAGGTCGCAGAAAGCCACCAGGTCCACCCGGTCACTCTGTTTTTTCAGGGAGGGCAGGTGCTTGCCGTTCGCGATGCCGCCGCAGCCGATCACGCCAACTTTCAATTTCGCCATCTTGTCATCCTCCGTTTTTGTTGATTTCAGTAGGGCGACCGGCGATACCGGCCGGTTACAAGATTCATTATAGCGATTTGTCCACCCGCCTGCAATGCCTTTCTTTTTCAGTTTACCAAACTATATTTCGCACCTTGCAGGCGGCGCGGAAGAGGCTGCCGCCCGTCAATCCCGGAAAAGGAAACAAAAAAGCCGCGGTACCTCCCCCAAAACAGGGCGGCGCGGCGGCTTCAATCGAATACGGGAGGAATTCGGCCTCATTCGTCGGCCAAATCCTCAAAAATCCGGTCGATCCCCTTGCGCAGAATATCCGACCGGGTCGTCTGCAGAATCCGGCAGCAGATATCCAGCTTCGTGACCGACCGGTTATCCATCCGTGCACGGATCACAAACTCCTTTTGATTCCGATAGGCCTTCCAGGTCTTCTTTTCCTCCACGCGGATTCCTCCTTATGACGGACTTCTATATCAACAGTAGTGGCTGACCCGGGAATAGTCAAGTGAACAGCATTCACAATCCGCATTTGTAATATCGGTATGCACCATCTATCGCTTCGGCGGATGCCATTCTCTCTAAGGGGCGGGACAGCCGGCCGATCCCGCATCCACACGAAATCGGCCGGCCATTTCATCGTGCCGCCGCCCGCGGATAAAAAGGTATCCAGATCTCTTTCACCCCTCTTCGGCTGACAAATACGCCCCCGCCTGGAAGGCGGCCACCGCCCCGTCGGCCGTAGCCGTCACGATCTGGCGCAAGGGCTTGGTGCGGCAATCCCCGGCGACGAAAACCCCCTGCACATTGGTCAGGCAATCCTCACCCGATTGGATATACCCCGTCTTATCCAGACGGACCGGCGGCGAAAACAGGCCGTTTTCCGGTTCGTATCCGATGGCGATAAAGACGGCGGCCGTTTCGACCGTTTTGGATTCTCCCGTTTTTTCATCGCGGACGACAACGGCGTTCACGGTTTTGTCCCCCCGGATTTCGGTCACGGTCGAATCGTAGAGTATCCGGATGTTCGGATGGCCCTGCACCGCCTTGGCCAGCCGCCGTTCTCCCCGGAAGGAGCCCCGCCGGTGAACCAGCGTCACACCGGCACAGGTTTTGGCGAGATACAGGGCATCTTCCAGTGCGGTGTTGCCGCCGCCGACCAGCACCACCTCACGGCCCTTGAAAAAAGCGCCGTCGCAAGTGGCACAGTAGGACACGCCCCGGCCGGCAAATTGCTCTTCCCCCGGACAGCCGAGATGGCGCCGCCTGGCCCCGTTTGCGAGAATCACCGCCCGGCTCTCGTATCGCTCTCCGGAGGTCACCGCCACCTTGTGTTTCCCCTCCAGTGTCAGTTCCCGCACCTCTTCAAACGTCATCTTCGCCCCGAGGTCCACCGCCTGGTCGTACATATTCTGCGACAGGTCGGGTCCCGTGACATGCAGCATCCCCGGATAGTTTTCCACTTCCGGGGTGATGGCCA
>CABQAA010000340.1 GCA_902461995.1 uncultured Oscillospiraceae bacterium
CGATGGCCGTGACCACCACCCGGTTGTTGATCTGGGTCTTTTCCCGGCAGCTCGGCAGCAGGGCTGCCGCGATGACGAGCACGAACAGAAGGCCGATGGAGCCGACCCGGTTTCCCTTTTTCATTTCAACGCCTCCTTTGCCTGTATCCGTTTCATCCGGCCGCGCCGCCGCCATCCAGCCGCGATCAGGAGCAGAGGCAGCACAATGGCGAAAAGGGCGATCAGCACGGCGGAGACGATCCAGATATACCACCGCTCCTGCTGCAGGATGAATCCGCCCAAGAAGAGACCGGCGGCGAGGACGAGCCCCCCTCCGACAACCGCGGCGGGCAGGCGCGCCTTATCCCCCAGCATCCGCCCGATGCAGTGCAGATACAACACACTGACAAATGCAGTCTTCACAAGCAGCGCCGCCAGCCAAACCGCCGCTGCCACGATATCCAGACGCTGCAGGATGCTGACCTGTGCCGCCGTCACCGCCGTATAATAGGGAAACAGCACCATGCCGCTGAAATCCCCCAAGACTCCCACGGCTGTCGCCTGCACCAGGGAGGACAGGATCACGACACCGCCGGCAAAAAAAAGTCCGGCTTTTGTCATCCCGTTTTTGCCCGCCACATACGGAAGGGCGAGGCCGAGCAGCGGTATTTCCAAGGTGCGGGGCAGCTCTTCGAGCGCCCCCGACAGTACGGGATCAAACCCGTCGTACAACAGCGGCGGAAAGTGAATCCATTCCATTTCCGGCAGAAGTGCCAGGGCGATCCCCACAATGGCAACGACCACAGCGAAAAAAACAATCGATGCCGTCCGTCCGATAGCCTGAATGCCGTAAAACGCCGCACCGAACCCCACCGCTACGAGAGCCGCGCAGAGCACCATGCGGGGCAGCTCGGGCGACAGGGTGGTGGATACGAACTGGTTGAAACGGAGCAGATCCATCGATTCAATCAGCAGGCAGAGAAGCGCGTAACCGCCCGCCACGGCGGCACCGCCTCCTTTTCCCCACAGCACATAGGCGTAATCGAGGGTGGCGCTCCCCTCCGATCTCTTGCCAAACCAGAGCACCGGCAGCAGGCATACGACGATCAATCCCCCATGCAGCAGTGCGGACAGGAAGAAATCGGTGCCGTTCGAAACCTGGTGCATGGTGGGGGCAAAGGACATGGAGACCGCGAGACGTCCCGTGAGCAGCAGGGCGATCATCTGACCCGGGCTGATCTGCGAAACCTTGGTCACGGCTCTTCCTCCTCTTCCCCTTCCTTAATTTTGGACCCCCGGACATTCTGTATCACAAAGCGTTTTTTCGCAAGCTTCCGCCAATCCAACCGAATAAACACATCCCGCATGGCCTTCATGCTGAAGGGCGAGATAGGCGCCATGAACGGGATGCTCTGCACATTGAGCGCACAGATGCTGCACAGCAGCAGGACCGCGCCGAGCATGATGCCGTAGAGGCCGAGAGCCCCTCCCAGCACGATGAACACAAAGCGCAGGATCGTGATGGAGCCGTAAAGCGAAGGCAGCACAAAGGAACTCATCGCCGTCAGGGCCACGATGATCACCATCGGCGCCCCGATGATGCCCGCCCTTACGGCGGATTCACCGATCACGAGTGCTCCCACGATACTCACCGCGTGGCCGACCGCTTTGGGGAAACGCAGCCCCGCCTCCCGCATGATTTCAAACAGGAAATGAATCAGAAGCGCCTCGATGGTCAGCGGAAACGGGGTCGCCTGCTCGGAGTTGAGAAAGGTCATCAGCAGCACCGGGGGAAACATTTCCGGGTGGTGGGTACCGATGGCGACATACAGCCCCGGCAGGAACAAGCTGATAAAAAAGGATACGTATTTGATGATGCGGATGAAACTGGCGTAGACCGGATGCTGGGTATAATCGTCCATCGACTGGAAATGTTCCACAAACAGGGTGGGCACCACCAGAACAAACGGCGTACCGTCCACAAGAACGCCGATGCGGCCCTCGAGCACTTTGCCGCAGAGGGTGTCCGGCCGTTCAGTTGAATCGACACTCGTGAAAAGAGAACGCCGCTTGTTTTCGAGAAACGGCTGAATATACCCCGATTCCAGCACCGAATCGAGCGGGCAGTCCTGGATGCGGGCGCGGACGTCGTTCAGCAGACGGCGGGACACCCGGTCCTGCATATAGCAAAGGCAGACGGATGTCTGGGTGATTTTTCCGACCGTGAGCATTTCGAACGCAAGAGACGGGGATTTGAGCCGCCGCCGGATCATCGACATGTTGATCCGGATGGCTTCGGTAAATCCTTCGCGGGATCCCCGGACTGTCACCTCGGTGGACGGCTCGCTGATGCCGCGGATCATAAATCCCTGCAGGCCGCCCAGTACGGCGTAAGGGACTCCCTCGGTCAAAATGGCGGCAAACCCCGAGGTGATCAGATTGGTCAGTTCATCGAGTGTGGTCACCTGCAGCAAATCCACAAATCCGAGCACTTCGTCCCGGATGCGGGAAATCAGCGCTTCGGGCGATGCCGCCGTTCCCGTCATGCGGGTCATAGGCAGAATGACGGCATCGGCCATCATATTCCGGTCCACC